>NZ_JAVRHI010000439.1:0-140203 GCF_034105845.1 Streptomyces sp. CRN 30
CCCGGGTCGGAGGCGGCCACGGCCGCCGCCCCGCGCACGGCCGCCGCCGCGGACGACGGTGCCGTCGCCGCCGTGAGCCCGTCCGTCCGCGGCGATGCCACTCAGGTCAGGGAGGTCCGATGAGTGCCGGGGATGCCGGGCCGCGCAAGGGGCGTTTCCCCCTGCGGGTCAGGCGGCGGCCCGTCGTGTGGGAGCGGCAGGTGCCGACCTGGCGGCAGGCGCGGCCCGCGATCATCACCGGGGCGCTGAAGCGGGCCGGTGCCCGGCCGTCCGGCAACTGGTTCGTGCTCGGCGCCCGGAGCGACGTACGACCGGGCCGTCCGCTCGCCGGGACCGTCGCCGGTGAGGAGGTCGTCGTCTGGCGGGACGCGCGCGGGCGGCTGGTGGGCGGGCCGGGCGTGTGCCCGCACCTCGGCGCACCGCTCGCCGACAGCCCCGTACGGTGCGGCACCCTCGTCTGCCACTGGCACGGACTCGCATTGGACGGCACGCCGACCGCCGGATGGGAGCCCCGGCCCGTGCACGACGACGGCGTCCTGGTCTGGGTCCGCCTCGACCGCGCGGGCGGGGAGGAACCCACCGCCGCGCCCGTGGTGCCGGCGCGGCCCCCGCTCGCCACGGCCGTCCACTCGGTGTGGCGCGGCGTCGGACGCTGCGACCCGGAGGACGTGGTCGCCAACCGCCTCGACCCCTGGCACGGCGCCTGGTTCCACCCGTACTCCTTCGTCGATCTCACCGTCGTGAGCGAACCCGACGGGACCGACGACGGCGACCGGTTCGTCGTCGACGTGTCCTTCCGGCTCGGCGGCCGCCTCGTCGTCCCGGTCCGCGCCGAGTTCACCGCCCCCGAGCCCCGCACCGTGACGATGCGCATCACGGAGGGGGAGGGGGTGGGGTCCGTCGTGGAGACGCACGCCACGCCGCTCGGGCCGGACGAGTCCGGCCGCCCCCGTACCGCCGTCGTCGAGGCCGTGCTCGCCGCCTCGGAGCGGCCGGGGTTCGCGGTCGCCCGGCGGCTCGCACCGCTGCTGCGCCCCGCGATGGGCGCCGCCGCCGGCCGGCTGTGGCGCGACGACCTCGCCTACGCCGAACGGCGCAGGCACCTGCGCGACCGGGGCGAGTTCCCCGGCTGACCGACGAGACCGATGAGGAAGACGCCATGCAGACCTTCCTTCCGCACCCCGACTTCCGCGCGTCGGCCCTCGCACTGGACCGCCGCCGCCTCGGCAAGCAGCGGGTCGAGGCGCTCCAGGTGCTGCGCGGCCTGACCGTGCCGGGCTACGGCTGGCGGCGGCACCCGGCGGTGAGGATGTGGCGCGGCTACGAGGAGGCGCTGGTCCGCTACGGCCTGGACATCTGCCACGTCTGGCGCGACCAGGGACACCAGGACAGCGTCGCGGCCTCGCTCGTCGCGGGCATCGGCGAACTGCGCCCCGGCGCCCCGGTCCGCGGCCAGGCGGAGCTCGCGGACGCGGGTGAGCTGCCGCCCTGGCTCGGCGACGAGGCGTTCCACCTCAGCCACCGCTCCGCGCTGGTGCGCAAGGAACCCGAGGTGTACGCGGCCCTGTTCCCCGAGGCGCCGGACGACCTGCCCTACGTCTGGCCCGACTCCGACCGGGCGGGCCTGCTGTGAGCGGGCACCTCGCGCGGCCGCTCCGGGCGGGTTCCCCCGGCGCCTTCTATAGGGTGACCGCGTGGCGAGTGCGGAGGACCGGGGCAGCCGGGGACGACAGCGGGGGACGGACACGACGGCGGGAGCGGCGCCCCCCGACACCGGTCTGGCGGCCTTCGCCGTGCAACTGCGCCGGGCGAACGGCGAGATCAACCGGCTCGTGCACGGTTTCGCCGGTGAGTACGGTCTGCACGCCACGGACGTGCAGGCGCTCGCGGCGATCCTCGACGCCGAGGAGCCCATGACGCCGGGGCGGCTGCGCGAGCACCTCGGTCTCACCTCGGGCGCGGTGACCGCGTGCGTGGACCGCCTTGAGCGGGCGGGACACATCCGCCGGGTCCGGGAGAGCGCCGACCGCAGGGTCGTCCACCTCCACTACGCGTCCGGCGCGATGGCGTCGGCCCGTTCGTACTTCCGGCCGCTGGCGCGGGCGACGGACGCGGCCCGCTCGCGGTTCACCGAGGACGAGCTGGCGGTGGTGGTGCGTTTCCTCGCCGCGCTCAACGAGGAGATGTCCGCGCTCGGACCGGACCGGAAGTAAAACTCTCTCGATGATTGAGATAACTTGATGATTGAGATTGTTCCGTCATCGAGCTAGCTCTGGAGAGCCATGCCCGTCTCCCCGCGCCGGACCCGCTGGGTCCGGTGGCTGCTGCCCGCCCTGCTGCTGATCGTCTGGCTGGGGGCCGGCGGGACCACCGGCCCGTTCGCCGGCCGCCTCGGCGAGGTCGCCACCAACGACCAGGCCGCGTTCCTGCCCCGCAGCGCCGAGTCCACCGAGGTGATCGACGAGCAGAAGGCGTTCTCCCAGGACGAGACGCTCCCCGCGATCGTCGTCTGGACCGCCGACGGCGACACCGCCGTACGCGACCGGCAGGGCGCGGCCACCGAGGCGCTCGCCTCCCTCACGGGCACACCCGGCGTGACCGGTGAGGTCTCGCCCGCGGTCCTCGCCGAGGACGGGAAGGCACTCGAAGGCGTCGTCCAGCTGCGGCCCGACCTCGGCGACGGCCTCGCCGACGCCCTCGACCGCATCCGGGACGCCGCGGGCGAGGTCCCCGGCACCGAGGTGGGCATCGCCGGACCCGCCGCCAGCCAGGCCGACCTCTCCGACGCCTTCGCCGGCATCGACGGCCTGCTGCTCGTCGTGGCACTCGTGGCGGTCCTCGTCATCCTGCTGCTGGTCTACCGCAGCGTGCTGCTGCCCTTCGTCGTCATCCTCGGCGCGGTCTTCGCGCTCGGCGTGGCCTGCGCCGTCGTCTACGTCCTCGCCGACCACGACGTCGTACGGGTGGACGGCCAGGTCCAGGGCATCCTCTCCATCCTGGTGATCGGCGCCGCCACCGACTACGCGCTGCTGCTGACCGCCCGCTACCGGGAGGAACTCGCCCGCCGCGAGGACCGCTTCGCCGCGATGCGCGCCGCGCTGCGCGAGTCCTGGGGCGCCGTCGTCGCCAGCGCCGCCACCGTCGCCCTCGGCCTGCTCGCCCTGCTGCTCAGCGACCTCACCAACAACCGCGCCCTCGGCCCGGTCGGCGCCATCGGCATCGTCTGCGCCGTCCTGACCACCCTCACCTTCCTGCCCGCCGTCCTGGTCCTGCTCGGCCGCGCCGCCTACTGGCCCGCCCGGCCCCGGCAGGCCGAGGAGCGGCGGGGCATCTGGCACCGGGTCGCCGGCCTGGTCGACCGTGCCCCGCGCAAGGTCTGGGCCCTCTCCCTGATCTGCCTGCTGGCCGCCGCCGCGTTCGCCCCCGCCCTGGACTCCGAGGGCGTCCCGCTCGACGAGACCTTCGTCGGCGAGGCGCGGTCGGTCGAGGCGCAGCGCACCCTCGGCGAGCACTTCCCCGGCGGCTCCGGCAACCCCGCGGTCGTCATCGCCGACGCCGGCCGCCTTGAGCAGGTGACGGCCGCCGCCGAGAAGACCGACGGCGTCGCCTCCGCATCCCCCGTCACCGCCTCGGGCCGTCCCGGCGGCGGGGAGCCGCTGACCGTCGACGGCCGGGTCCGGGTCGACGTCACCCTGGCGGACGCCGCCGACAGCGACGCGGCCAAGGACACCGTGGCCCGGCTGCGCGACGCCCTGCACGCCGTGGACGGCGCGGACGCCAAGGTCGGCGGCTACACCGCCCAGCAGTACGACACGCTGCGCACCGCCGAGCGGGACCGCACCCTCATCGTCCCCGTCGTCCTCGCCATCATCTTCGTCATCCTGGTGGCGCTGCTGCGCTCCCTGCTGCTGCCGGCCGTGCTGGTGGCCACCGTGGCGCTGAACTTCCTCGCCACCCTCGGGATCTCCGCCCTGGTCTTCCCGCACGTCTTCGGCTTCACCGGCACGGACCCCTCCGTACCGCTGTACGGCTTCGTGTTCCTGGTCGCCCTCGGCGTGGACTACAACATCTTCCTGATGTCCCGGGTCCGTGAGGAGTCCCTGCGGCACGGGGTGCGCCAGGGCATCCTGCGCGGTCTGGTCACCACCGGCGGGGTGATCACCTCCGCGGGCGTGGTGCTCGCCGCGACCTTCGCGGCGCTCGGCGTGATCCCGCTGGCGTTCCTGGTGCAGATCGCCTTCATCGTCGCCTTCGGTGTCCTGCTCGACACCCTGGTGGTGCGGTCCCTGCTGGTGCCCGCGCTCGCCCGGGACATCGGCCGCCGGGTGTGGTGGCCGGGCCGGCTCAGCCGTAAGTGATGTGACGCCGCGCGCGGCGGTGCGCCGACCCGGGGGGTCAGCGCATCGCCGAGCGCTCCTTGGCGAAGTCGTACAGCTCCTCGGAGGTCGAGATCAGCTCCTGCTGCTCGGAACGGGAGCCGACCATCGGCTGCGACCCGTGCAGCGGCACCTGCGCGCTCTCGGGGAGGAACTTCACGGTCACCAGCCCGATGACACCGGCCACCATCAGGTAGTACGCCGGCACCAGGTCGTTGCCGGTGGCGTTGACCAGCGCCTCGGTGAACAGCGGGGTGGTGCCGCCGAACGCCGCGACGGCGAAGTTGAAGCCGATGCCCATGGCGGCGTAGCGCACCGCCGTCGGGAAGAGGGCGGGCAGGGTGGCGGCGCTCGGCGCGGCGAAGCAGGCCAGCAGCGTGGCGAGGATCAGCACGCCGAACACCGGGCCCACCGTGCCGTCCGCCTTCAGGAGCAGGAAGGAGGGGACGGCGAGCAGGATCATCGCGACGGCGCCGACCGCGTACAGCGGACGCCTGCCGACGTGGTCGCTGAGCCGGCCGAGGAAGGTGATGAGCAGGACGATCCACACCATGCCGATGAGGACCAGCAGGTCGGCGAAGCTGGTGGAGCGGCCCAGTGTCTCGGTCTGGTAGGTCGGCAGATAGCCGGTGACCATGTAGTTGGTGACGTTGTAGAGCAGGACCAGGCCCATGCAGATCAGCAGCGGCCGCCAGTGCCTCTTCACGATCGTCCTGAACTCGCTGCCCGCCGACTCCTGGGCCATGTTCTTCTCGTGCTCGTCCAGTTGCTGCTGGAAGGCGGGGGACTCCTCCAGCTTCAGCCGCATGTACAGACCGATGACGCCCAGCGGACCGGCGATCAGGAACGGCAGGCGCCAGCCCCAGGAGAGCATCTGGTCGTCGCTGAGCGCGAGGTTGAGGATCGTCACCAGCGCGGAGCCGAGGGCGTATCCGACGAAGGTGCCGAAGTCGAGCCAGCTGGAGAGGAAGCCGCGCCGCCGGTCGGGTGAGTACTCGGCGACGAAGGTGGTGGCGCCGCCGTACTCGCCGCCGGTGGAGAAGCCCTGCACCATCCGGGCGAGCAGCAGCAGGATCGGCGCGGCGATGCCGATGGTGTCGTAGCTCGGGATCAGACCGATGCAGAACGTGCCGGCCGCCATCATGATCATGGTGGTGGCGAGCACCTTCTGCCGGCCGATGCGGTCGCCGAGCGGCCCGAAGACCAGCCCGCCCAGCGGCCGGACGACGAACGCCGCGGCGAAGGTGGCGAACGACGAGATCAGCTGCGCGCCCGGCGAGGCGCCGGGGAAGAAGACCTTGCCGACGGTGGCGGCGAGGTAGCTGTAGACGCCGAAGTCGAACCATTCCATGCAGTTGCCGAGGGCGGAGGCGCCCACCGCGCGTTTGAGCAGGGGCCGCTCGACGACCTGCACGTCCTCCTCGCGGAAGGCGCGCTTGTTCCGTCGCAGCCGGCGGGTCAGCTCCTCACGGACCTGCCCCGGCATGTTCGCGACCGCTTTCGGCATCTTCATCCGGCCCAGAGGACCCGACCGGCCGTCGGGCTTGGCGTCTGACACGCTGCCGCCTTTCTGTTCCGTCACGGCTTTTGCCTACGCGAATTCTGTGCCGCACTGATCGTCCGGCGCACGCCGTGGCTGCTGCCCGGGTCGGCGCCGAGTCACACGGGGTCAGTGCGTGACAGTACCCGTTCCGGGGTGCTACGAGGCTTTTGTGACCCTCTGTCCGGTCGGGTGCGTGCCGCCGAACAGGTGGCGTACGTCACTCGTGCGCCCTGTGGGGCACCGCCGTTCGATTCAGTGACAAAGAGCAGGCGTGTTCGAGGAAAGTGCGGGTACGCGACCTGTTGCCGGTCCTCGCGGACCCGGCACTGCAACGGACGACTCGGGAGGGCGCGTGATGACGGCGGCGATGACGACGCGGAAGACGGACGTCGACGGGGAAACGGCCCGGCTGCCCACGGTCGCCGACCCGTCCAAGGTGGCGCCGAAGGACGCCCGTGAGCTGTCGCGGGTCTTCTTCGACCAGCTCGCGGTGTTGGAGGAGGGGACGCACGAGTACCAGTACGCGCGCAACACCCTGATCGAGATGAACATGTCCCTGGTCCGCTACGCGGCCTCCCGGTTCCGCAGCCGCGGCCCGGAGGAGCGCGAGGACATCGTCCAGGTCGGCATGATCGGGCTGATCAAGGCCATCGACCGGTTCGAGCTGACGCGCGAGGTGGAGTTCACCTCCTTCGCCGTGCCGTACATCGTCGGCGAGATCAAGCGCTTCTTCCGCGACACCTCCTGGGCGGTGCACGTGCCCCGCCGGCTCCAGGAGGCCCGGGTGGAGCTGGCCAAGGCGACGGACGAACTGCGCAGCCGGCTGGGCCGCACGCCGACCGTCAAGGAACTGGCCGAGCTGATGAGCCTGACGGAGAACGAGGTCGTCGAGGCCCGGCTCGCCGCCAACGGCTACAACTCCTCCTCCCTGGACGCGGCCCTCGGCGGCAGCGAGGACGGCGAGACCGTGCTCGCGGACTTCATCGGCACCGAGGACGCGGCGCTGGAGCTGGTCGAGGACTTCCACGCGCTCGCCCCGCTCATCGCCGAACTCGGCGAGCGCGACCGGCAGATCATCCACATGCGGTTCGTGGAGGAGATGACCCAGGCCCAGATCGGGGAGCGGCTCGGCGTCTCGCAGATGCACGTCTCCCGGCTGCTGTCGCGGACCCTGGCCCGGCTGCGCGAGGGCATGCTCACCACGAAGTGACCTGACCTCCGGTACGGCAGAGACCGGCGCCCCCGTCCGACGGGGGCGCCGGTCTCTGTCGTGGCCGCGGGCCGATCCTGTTCAGTCAAAGTTGACGAAATTGTTGACGATAACTCGGCGGGGTCATACGTTCACGTGCGCATCAGGCGTCCCGCAGCAGACAGGAGTGACGTGATGAAGCGCAGGAACATGGTGAGGGCGGTGGCCGTCACCGCCGCCGCACCGGCGCTGGCCGCCACAGCCGGGCGCGCGTCGGCCGCCGTCCGCCCGAAGAGCGACCCCCTCGCCTTCGACCCGGACGCGTACACCACGCTCACCGCGACGATCCCCACCGACGAGGGCGAGAAGACGGTGACGTACCGCTTCCACCGGGCCGTCACCTATGTCGCCCGGCCGGTCGACGCCGCCTACCAGTCCCTCAACGTCAGCGTCCCCGTCGCCGTGGACGGCCGGCCGGTCGACGCCTCCCGCGCGCCGATCCTGTTCAGCAACGCGGTCGGCGGCTACATGCCGTCCTCCACGGCGGGCGCGACCGGCGTCACCCTCAACCGGCCCAACCCGCCGCTGGCGCTCGCCGCGGGCTACGTCGTCGTCGAGCCCGGCGCCCGCGGCCGCACCCTCGTCGCCGCCGACGGCACGTACTACGGCACCGCGCCCGCCGCGATCGTCGACCTCAAGGCCGCCGTCCGCTACCTCAGGCACAACGCGGGCCGGATACCGGGCGACACCGAGCGCATCGTCGCCACCGGCGTCAGCGCGGGCGGCGCCCTGACCTCGCTGCTCGGCGCCACCGCCGACGACCCCGCCTACGAGCCGTACCTCCGCGAGATCGGCGCGGCCGACACCAGCGACGCGGTGTTCGGCGCGGCCCCGTACTGCCCGATCACCGACCTCGAACACGCCGACATGGCGTACGAGTGGAACTGGGGCACCAACCCGCTCCCCGGCGGCGGCCGGGCGGACCCGGCGCTCTCCGCGGAACTGCGCGCCCTGTTCGCCGAGTACCAGGCGTCGCTCCGGCTCGACGGACGACGGGGCTTCGGCCGCCTCACCGCCCGCGGCTACGACACCTACCTGACCAGGACCTATCTGGAGCCGTCGGCCACCGCCCACCTCGCGGCCCTGACGGCCGACGGGCGCGCCGCCTACCTCGCCGCCAACCCCTGGATCACCTGGAAGCGCGACAAGGCGTCGTTCACCTGGGACGACTACCTCACCCACGTGGGCACGCGGAAGAAGAACGTCCCGTCCTTCGACCTCCTCGACCTCTCCAGCCCCGAGAACAACCTCTTCGGCACCGGCACCGTCAAGGCGCGGCACTTCACCGAGTGGAGCCTGCGCCGCGCCACCGGCGACGACCGGGCCCGCCTCGACGCCGACCTGCCCGCGAAGCTCCGGCTGATGAACCCCATGCCGTTCCTGCGGCAGGGCAACCCGCACCGCGCCCGGCACTGGTTCATCCGCGTCGGCGCCAAGGACACCGACACCTCGCTGACGGTCGTCGGCAACCTCGCGGCGGCGCTGGAGAACCTCGGCGACGATGTCGACACCGCCTTCTACTGGGACGGCGGCCACGGAGTGAACCTGGACGCGCCCGACTTCGTCGCCTGGATCGGCCGGACCTGCGCCCGGTGACCCCGGGGCCCGGCCGACCCTGTCGGCCGGGCCGCTACCGGCGGCTGCGGACCAGCAGCCAGAGGAAGTACGGCGTGCCGATGACCGCCGTCATCAGACCGGCGCCGAGCTGCGACGGCGCGATCACCGTCCGGCCGAGCAGGTCGGCCGCGCAGACCAGCGTGGCGCCCAGCAGCATCGCGACGGGCACGACCCGCACATGGCGCCGGCCCACCAGGGCACGGGCCGCGTGCGGCGCGACCAGGCCGACGAAGCCGATGGTGCCCGAACAGGCCACGGCGGTCGCGCTGAGCAGGACGCCGATCAGGAGGAAGCCGAGGCGTCCGGCGCCCACCCGCAGCCCCAGCAGCCGGGGCGTGTCCTCGTCCAGCGACACCAGGTCCAGCTCGGTGCGCCGGGCCACCGCCACGACGACACCGACCAGCAGGACCAGCGCCACCGGCAGGACGTCCGGCAGCGTACGGCCGTAGGTGGAACCCGACAGCCAGGTCAGCGCCTTGGTGGCGTTGAACGGGTCGGTGAGCACGATGAGCATGCTGATCAGCGCCGTCGTACCGGAGGCGACACCGATGCCGACGAGGACGAGGCGGTTCTGCCGGAAGCCGTCCCGCGCGGCGAGACCGAAGACCAGGACGGCGGTGACCGCGGCCCCGGCCAGCGCGGCGCCGGCCAGGCCCCAGGAGGTGGCGGCGGCGGGCGCGGCGGTCACCAGCACCACCGCGCCGAGCGCGGCGCCCCCGGAGACCCCGAGGACGCTGGGCTCGGCCAGCGGGTTGCGGGTGACGGCCTGCACGAGCGTGCCGGACAGGGCCAGCGCCGCGCCCGCCGTCAGCGCCGCGAGCACCCGGGGCACCCGGGTGTCCAGGACGAAGGTGACGGTCCGTCCGGCCCGGCCCTGGAGCCAGTTGACGACGTCCCCGAGGAGCAGCTTGCTGTCGCCCACCAGGACGGCGGCGATCACGACCCCGACGAGGACGGCCACCAGGACGGCGGTGGTCGCCAGGAAGGCGGCGCGGCCCGGGATGCGCAGCCGGTCCGGCGCGCCGGACTCCCCGGTGTCCCGCACCCGCAGCGCCATGGAGACCAGGAAGACCGCGCCGACCAGGCTGGTGACCACACCCGTGGGCACGGCCACCGCGGTGTCGGCGGGGACCAGCGCCCGCAGCAGCACGTCCGAGCCGAGCACGAGCACCGCACCCGTCAGACCGGCCACCGGCATCGCGGCGCGGGCCTTGACCAGCCCCCGGAACCGGCGGGCCAGCGGCCGCGCCAGGGCGGGCGCGCACAGGCCGACGAAGCCGATCGGCCCGGCCAGTGTCACCGCTCCGGCGGAGAGCAGCGCGGCCAGCACGACGGCGGTGACGCGGGTGGAGCGGACGGGGACACCGAGGCCGCGGGCGGCGTCGTCGCCGAGGGCGAGCGCGTCCACCCGGCGGGCCGTCAGCAACAGCCCGGCCAGCCCGAGCACGGCGACCGGCAGGATCTGGAGCACGCCGTCGAAGCCGTTCTGGCTGATGCTGCCCTGGTTCCAGGCGTAGAGGCCCTCGGTCTCCTCGGGGAAGAGCAGCAGCAGCCCCTCCGTGACGGAGCTGAGCCCGAGGGCGAGGGCGGTGCCGGCCAGCACCAGCCGGACGGTGCCGGTGCCGAGGCCGGAGAGGCCGAGGACGACGGCCGCCGCCGCCAGGCCCCCGAGGAACGCGACCCCGGAGGAGGCGAGCAGCGGCAGGGAGAGACCGGACGCCGCCGCCAGGCCGAGCGCCAGGTACGAACCGGCGTTCACCGCCAGGGTGTCGGGGGCGGCGAGGACGTTGCGGCTGACGGACTGGAGCACCGAACCGGCCATGCCGAGGACGATGCCGACCAGCAGGCCGGCCGCCGCCCGCGGCAGCCGCGAGGCGATCACCACGGAGGCGTCGGAGGGGTCGGCCCGGCCGATCAGTGCCTTGCCGACCTCGGCGGGGCCGACGGAGGCGGTGCCCTGGGTGACGTCGACGACGGCCAGGGCGGCGACCAGGAGGACGAGTACGGCCGTCACCGCGGCCGCGCCCGACCGGGTGGTCGGAGCCGCCGGCGGGCCGATGGCGGGTTTCGTGGCGGTGACGGCCATGGCCTCGCTACTTCGTCAGGGTCTCGACGACGGCGTCGATGTACGCCGACATCGACCCGGGGCCGCCGAACATCCAGATGCCGTCGTCCAGCCGGTGCACGTCGCCGGCCTTCACGAACGGCAGGGACTTCCACACGGCGTTCTTCTTCAGCGCGCCGGTGAAGGGCGTCGCGCCGTCGTCCTCGTCGTTGCCGATGTACGCGAACCGCGTGTCCTTCGGCAGGTCGGTCAGGCCCTCGACGTCGGTGGAGCCGAGGCCGTAGGACTCGTCGCCCTTGACCGTCCAGGCGTTCTTCAGACCGATCGCCGTGTTCACCTCGCCGATGAGCGAGATGTCGGTGTACGGGCGCAGCGTCACCTGGTTGGAGGCGACGTAGCCGTCGGCGAAGGCGAAGTCCGTGCCGTCCAGGCCGGCGTCGGCGATGGCCTTCTTGCCCTCGTCGACCTTGGCCTCGAAGTCCTCGCGGAGGGCCTCGGCCTTGTCGGTGGTGCCGGTCGCCTTCGCGATCATGTCGACGTTGCCGAGCATCCGGTCGATCTGGCCGGTGCCGTCGGCGGACTTCACCGAGAGGACCGGGGCGATCTTCTTGAGCTGCTTGACCGCGGAGGCCGGCAGGTCGGTGGTGGCGACGATCAGGTCCGGCGAGAGCGCGGCGACGGTGTCCATGCTGGGCTCGCCGCGGGTGCCGATGTCCTTGGGGTCGTTCTTCAGCGGCACCGACGAGTCCCAGGTGTCGTACCCCTTGGGGTCGGCGACGCCGACCGGGTCCACGCCGAGCGAGACGAGGGACTCCACGACGTTCCACTCGGTGGCGACGACCTTGGTGGCCGGGCCGTCCAGCTTCACCTTCGCACCGGAGGAGTCGGTGACGGTGATCGCCTCCGAGGACTTCTCGGCGCTGTCCGCGGCCGGCTCGGTGGTGCCGCAGGAGGACAGGGCGAGCGCCGCGGCGGTGACGGTGACCGCGGTGAGGAGCGTTCGTCTCATGAGGTGGTGCCGAGCCTTTCACGTCGGGTGTGGTGACGGCCGATCGGGCGGGTGCGCAGCCGGCCGGTGAGGGGGTCGGTGTCGACATCGATGCGGATGCCGTAGACGGCGGTGAGCCGTTCCGGGGTGAGGACCTCTTCGGGCGTGCCGTCGGCGACGATGCGGCCCGCTTCGAGCAGGGCGACACGGTCGGCGACGGCGGCCGCCTGGTCGAGGTCGTGCAGGACGACGCCGACGGCGATGCCGTGGTCGTCGGCCAGGTCACGGATGAGGTCGAGGAGTTCGACCTGGTAGCGCAGGTCGAGGTAGGTGGTCGGCTCGTCGAGGAGCAGGACACCGGTCTCCTGGGCGAGGCAGCTCGCGAGCCAGACCCGCTGGAGCTGTCCGCCGGAGAGGTGGTCGGCGCCGCGCTCCGCCAGCTCGGTCACGCCGGTCAGGGCGAGTGCCCGGTCCACGGCGGCCGGACCGTCCGGGTCGGCCCGTCCCCAGCGGCCCCGGTAGGGGTAGCGGCCGAACTCGACGACGTCGCGCACGGTCAGTCCGCCGGGCGTGGGACGGCCCTGGGTCAGCAGGGCGACGTACCGCGAGAACTCACGGGACGTCAGCGCCAGGCCGTCGGTGTCGGTGTCGATCCTGAGCGTGGCGCTGCGGGCGCGCTGGAGCCGGGCGACCGTGCGCAGCAGCGTCGACTTGCCGCTGCCGTTGGGGCCGACCAGTACGGTCACCTCGCCGGGGCGCAGGTCGACCGCCGCGCCGTGCACGACGTCGACACCGTCGTACGCGACGGTCACGTCCGTCGCGGACAGCTCATGACCGCGCAACCGACGGGCGCTGTCCGTTTCTTCACCAGATCTCACCTGGCGAAGGTTAGCCTAACCTCTCTTCGTCCAGGATTCCGGCTTCCACAGGCCCGCGCGGTTCAGGGACGCCGGGCAGTGCAGGTAGATCTCGTCGATGTGCAGCACGAGCGCCAGCGCCGGGCGCTTGCCGTCCCGCGCCATCGCGTCGAAGAACGGGGCGTCGGTGAGGATGCGGGCCCGGCCGTTGATCCGCAGCACCTGCTTGCTGCCCGGTATCAGGTACAGCAGCCCGGCGTGCGGGTTGTCGAGGATGTTGTGGAAGCTGTCGCCGCGCCGGTTGCCCGGCCGGTCGGGCAGGACGACGGTGCCGGCGTCCAGGACGTGGGTGAAGCCCGGGGCGTCACCGCGCGGGGAGACGTCGCAGTTCCCGGCCGTGTCGGAGGTCCCCAGCAGGCAGAACGAGGAGCGGGCCAGGATGTCCAGGTCCTCCTCGGTCAGCCGGTCGTGGACCTTGTCGATCACGAGCGGCCACGGCTCGCCCAGCAGTTCGCGCAGCTCCGCGCGGGAGCCGAGTTCGACCCAGCCCTCGCCGGTGACGGTGACGGTGTCCGGCCGGTTCTCGGTGGTGTCGATCGTGTGCGGCAAGGCCCGCTCCAAGCTGTGCGATGTCGATGGGTGGTTGCGACTGGGTGGTTGCGACCAGAACATTATCTGATGTTAGGTTCGCCTTACCTGATCACCGGTTGTTCCCCGTCCGGTGACTCGGGCCGCTCATCTGCCCACAAGGACCTCCCCATGCGCCCAGCCCCTCCCCACCGGCCGGCCCTCCGGTGAACGCTCCCGCCCCCGCCCCCGTGCGGGACGACGGGACGGCATCCAAGGCCACCGGCCGCCGGTTCGGCGGCGCGGCCCTCACGGCGGGACTCGTCCTCCTCGCCGCCCTGCTCCTGGCCTCCGTCATCCTCAGCCTCGCCGTCGGCTCGTCTCACGTGCCCCTGCGTGACGTCGTGCACGGTGTGTTCGACCCAGACCGCTCCGTCCGCGCCCAGCTCGTCGTCCGGGAGGTGCGCGTCCCGCGCACCCTGGCCGGCCTGCTGGCCGGCGCTGCCCTCGGCCTCGCGGGCACCGTGATGCAGGGCGTCACCCGCAACCCGCTGGCCGACCCCGGCCTCCTCGGTATCAACGCGGGCGCGGCCGTGGCCGTCGTCTTCGCCATGAGTGTGCTCTCCCTGACCGAACCCGGCCAGTACATCTGGTTCGGTTTCCTCGGCGCCTGCCTCGCGGCGGCACTCGTCTACGGGGTGGCCAGCTTCGGACGCGAGGGCGCCACCCCCGTGAAGCTCGCCCTCGCCGGCGCCGCCGCCTCCGGACTGCTGATCTCCCTGACCGACACGATGCTGCTGACCGACAGCCAGACCTACGACCAGTACCGGTTCTGGCAGGTCGGCGCGCTCAACGGCCGGGACCTCGACGTCATCCGGCAGGCGCTGCCCTTCGTCGTCGTCGGCGGCATCCTCGCCCTGGCCATGGGACCCCGGCTCAACGGACTGGCGCTCGGCGACGACATCGCCCGCGCCCTCGGCCAGCGGGTCGGCGTGGCCCGGCTGACCGGAGCCGCCGGCGTCGTCCTGCTCTGCGGCGCGGCGACGGCGGTCGCCGGACCCATCGGCTTCGTCGGACTCGCCGTCCCGCACGCCGTCCGCATGCTCACCGGCCCCGACCACCGCTGGATCCTGCCCTACAGCGCGCTGCTCGCCCCGCTCCTGCTGCTGGTGGCCGACGTCATCGGCCGGGTGATCGCCCCGCCCGGGGAGGTCCAGGTCGGTGTCGTCACCGCCGCCGTGGGCTGCGTGCCGTTCATCCTGCTCGTCCGCAGACGTGGAAAGGCGGAACTGTGAACGCCCCTGCCGCCCAGGCCCGTCCCGCCCCCGCCGCGGTCGCCGAGGCGGCCGCCCGCGTCGGCCGGCTGCGCCGCGTCCGCCGGGCCCGCTTCACCGCCGTGTGCGCGGCCCTCGCACTCGTCGCGTTCGCCGCGCTGGTGCTCTCCCTCACCGTCGGCGACATCGACGTCCCCCTCACCGACGTCCTCGCCGTGCTCACCGGTCGCGGGGACGCCGGCACCTGGTTCATCGTGGGGGAGCTGCGGCTGCCCCGGGCGCTCCTCGCCCTCCTCGTCGGCTGCTGCTTCGGACTCTCCGGCGCCGTCTTTCAGGCACTGCTGCGCAACCCCCTGGCCAGCCCCGACGTCATCGGCGTCAGCGCGGGCGCCAGCGCCGGAGCCGTCCTCGCCTCCATGGCGTTCGGCCTCAGCGGCCTCGCCATGTCCGGCAGCGCCCTGGCCGGCGCGCTCCTCGCGGGCACCCTCATCTACGCGCTGTCCTGGCGGGGCGGGGTCAGCGGCGGCCGGTTCGTGCTCATCGGCATCGGCGTCGGCACCGGACTCGTCAGCCTGCGCTCCTACCTGATGACCCGCGCCGAGGTCACCGAGGCCGCCAACGCCTTCGTCTGGCTCACCGGCAGCCTCAACGGCCGCTCCTGGGACCAGTTCTGGCCGCTGCTCGGCTGCGCCGTGGTCCTCCTGCCGCTCACGCTGGCCGCCTCCCGCGGCCTCGGCGCGCTCCAGCTCGGCGACGAGGCGGCCGGCGGCCTCGGCGCCCGGGTCCAGCACAGCCGCCTCGCCCTGCTGGCGGGCGCCACCGCCCTGGTCGGCGTGGCGACCGCGGCGGCCGGACCCATCGGCTTCGTCGCCTTCGTCTCCCCGCCCATCGCCCGCCGCCTGGTACCCGGCCAGGGCGCCGCCCTGGTCCCGGCCGCGCTGACCGGCGCCGCCCTGGTCTGCCTCGCCGACTTCGGCGCCCAGCACCTGCTGCCCGGCACCCAGGTACCGGTGGGCGTGATCACCAGCGTCATCGGAGCGCCGTACCTGCTGTGGCTGCTCGCCCGTGCCAACCGGGTCGGCCGCGGCGGCTGAACCGCGTACGCCCCTGCTCCCTCCCTTCCCGCCCGCCCCACCGTCCCGACGTAGGAGAACCCGGTGTCGTCCCAGCACACTCTTCAGACCCGTGACCTCGGTCTCGGCTACGGGGAGCGCCAGATCATCTCCGGTCTCGACGTCGACCTGCCGCCGGGGCGGTTCACCGTCGTCGTGGGACCGAACGCCTGCGGCAAGTCGACGCTGCTGCGCGCCATGGCGCGGCTGCTGACCCCCACCGCCGGCACCGTGCTCCTCGACGGCGAGGACATCCGCCGCACCTCCACCCGCGAGGTCGCCGCCCGCCTCGGCATGCTGCCGCAGAGCCCCGTCGCGCCCGACGCCATCACCGTCTCCGACCTCGTCGGCCGGGGCCGCTACCCGCACCAGGGCTGGTTCCGCCGGTGGACCGCCGCCGACGACGAGGGCGTCGCCGCGGCCATGCTCGCCACCGACGTCCTGGACCTCGCCGACCGGTCCGTGGACGAACTCTCCGGCGGGCAGCGCCAGCGGGTGTGGATCGCCATGGCCCTGGCCCAGGAGACCGACATCCTCCTCCTGGACGAACCCACCACCTACCTCGACATCAGCCACCAGCTCGACGTGCTGGACCTGCTGACCGACCTCAACCGGGACCGCGGCGTCACCCTCGCCGTCGTCCTGCACGACCTCAACCTGGCCTGCCGCTACGCCGATCACCTGATCGCCATGAAGGCCGGCCGGGTCATCGCGGAGGGAGCGCCGAACGACATCGTGACCGAGTCCCTCGTGCACGACGCGTTCGGACTGCGCTCGACGGTGATCCCGGACCCCGCGTCCGGCACCCCGATGGTGGTGCCCCTCGGGCGCCACCACGTCCCCTCCACCACCTCCCACTGAACCGCAGCACCGCACAGAGAGCCCAGACACCCTCATGTCCTCCAGCACCCCCCGCAGAGAGCGCCGCCGCGCCTGGCGCCTGTTCGCCCCCGCCCTGGTCCTGACCCTGGCGGGCTCCCTCGCCGCCTGCGGCGGCTCCTCCGACGACGACTCGGACGCCGCCTCCGCCGACTCCTCGGCCAAGGCGTCCGCGAGCGCCTTCCCGGCGAAGGTCGCCACCAAGTTCGGCACCGTCACCGTCGACGAGCAGCCCAAGCGCGTCGTCGCGCTCGGCTGGGGCGACGCCGAGACGGCCCTCGCCCTCGGCGTGCAGCCCGTCGGCCAGAGCGACTGGCTCGCCTTCGGCGGCGACGGCGTCGGCCCCTGGGCCGAGGGCGAGTACGACAAGAGCCCCGAGAAGATCGGCACCCTGGAGCCCGAGTACGAGAAGATCGCCGCGCTCAAGCCGGACCTGATCCTCGACACCAAGTCCAGCGGCGACCAGACCCGTTACGACACCCTCAGCAAGATCGCCCCGACCGTCGGCGTACCGAAGGGCGGCGACCAGTACAAGATCGGGTGGGAGAAGCAGACCACCATGATCTCCCAGGCGCTCGGCGTTCCCGACAAGGGCGAGGAACTGGTCGCCGAGACCGAGGAGAAGTTCGCCGCCGCCGCGAAGGAGCACCCGGAGTTCAAGGGCAAGACGATCACCGTCGGCTCCCGTACCTCCGTCGGCTGGGGCGCCTACGTCCGGGGCACGGACCGGATCGGCTTCGTCGAGGACCTCGGCTTCGAGAACAACCCGAAGGTCGAGGCGGAGGCCGGCGAGGCCTTCTCGGTGACCGTCTCCGAGGAGAACCTGGAGATGCTCGACGCCGACCTCGTCGTCATGGCGCCCATCGGCATCAAGGCGTCCAAGATCTCCGGCGACGCGCTCTACAAGTCGCTGCCCGCGGTGAAGGAGGGCCACGACGTCGTCTTCGACGACACGGACATCAGCACCGCCTTCGCCACCAGCTCCGTGCTGTCGATCGGCTACGCCCTCGACAAGGTCGTCCCGCTCTTCGCCGACGCCCTGAAGTGACCCGTCAGAACGCGTAACGCACGCGCAGCCAGGGGGCGTGGACACCGATCAGCTCACGCAGGGTGTCCACCGCCGCCGCCTTCGGCCGGTTGCGGTAGCGCACGTTGCGCGCCCCGTTCTGGGACACCTTGGCCTGCTGGAGCTCCGGCCGCCACAGCAGCTCCTCGGCCCGGGGGTGCCAGCCGAGGTTCACCTCGTGCAGCCCCTCGTTGTGCGTCAGCATGATCACCTCGGCGGCGGCCTGCCGCTTGACCCGCTCCGGCAGGACGTCGTCGAGGTGGACCAGCAGCTCCCGCCAGGCGTCCTGCCAGCCGGGGCGGAGCACCACGGGGGAGAGGTTGAGGTGCACCTCGTACCCGGCGTCCAGGAAGTCCGCCGCGGCGGCGATCCGCTCGGGCACGGGCGAGGTCCGCAGGTCCAGCAGCCTGGCGTCCTCGGGCGGCATCACCGAGAAGCGGATCCGGGTCCGGCCCCGCGGCTCCAGGGCGAGCAGGTCGGGATTGACGAACTTCGTGGCGAACGACGCCTTCGCCGTCGGCCACTGCCGGAAGGCGCGCACCAGGTCCGCGGTGTTGTCGCTGATCAGCGCGTCCACCGAGCAGTCGCCGTTCTCCCCGATGTCGTACACCCAGGCTTCGGGGTCGCACTGGTTCGGCTCGGTCTTCGGGCCCTGCCGGGCGACATGCCGGCCGATGTGGGCGATGATCCGGTCGATGTTGGTGAAGACGGTGACCGGGTTGGCGTACCCCTTGCGCCGGGGCACGTAGCAGTAGGCGCAGGACATCGCGCAGCCGTTGGAGGCGCCCGGCGCGATCCAGTCCGCGGACCGGCCGTTCGGGCGCGTGACGGGCCGCTTGCGCTCGCCCAGGACCAGGGTCTCGCCCTTCACCCGGACCCAGCGCTCCACGTTGCCCTCGTTGCCGTGCAGCCCCGGGATGCCCCAGTGGGACTCCACCTCGATCAGCCGCGCCTCCGGGAAGCGCGCCCGGATCTCCCGGCCGCGCGGCGACACGGCCGCCGCGGGCTCCGCGTAGATCTCCCGCACGAAAAGCATCCGCCGGGCCGCCTCGGAGTCCCGGAACCCCGGTCCGGCCGGCGGGGCCTTCGCAGCCGGGGCGAGCGCGTCGAGTCCGAACAGCGCGTCGGAACCGGCGTCCGGGGTGCTGGACGGAGAGGGCATGAGAACTCCGGGACAGAAGGTGCGCGAGGTACGGAAACGGACCCCGCCCTTTCACTCTACGGCGCACACGGTACGTGCTCGACCTGTCACCCCCGGTCCGCGCACGGGCGCCGGAGAACGCCCCGTGTCCGGAACCCGACCCGGGGCATACGGGTGACACGACGTCAGGAGACGTCACCGGAACCGAGGAGGCCCCGTGCTCGCCATCGTCGCCGCCGTGCTGTTCTTCATCGCGTTTCTGATCAACGCGGCGGACATCTCGACCAACGACATCTTCACGTCGGTCAACTTCATGCTCGTCGGGCTCGCCCTGCTGGCGCTGCACGTCGGCGGGATCGGCAGCGGCTGGGCGGCCCGTGGCCGCCGCCGCTGACGGGCCGCCGTCAGCGAACGCGCGCCACCGCGGCGTAGATACCGCTCTCCTCCGGCCCGGGGCTCTCCTGCCCCGGGCCGGACCACTCGGTGGCCGTCACCAGGCCGGGCTCGACCAGCTCCAGGCCCTCGAAGAACCGGGCGACCTCCGGCCGGGTACGGAAGCCGAGGCGGATGCCGCCCTTCGCGTACTGCGCGACCACCTGCTCCGCCAGCTCGGGGAAGAGGTCGATCGCGGCGTGCGAGAGGACCAGGTAGCTGCCGGACGGCAGGGTCGCGACCAGCCGCCGGACGATGCCGTGGGCGTCCTGGTCGTCGGGGACGAAGTGCATCAGCGCGATCAGCGACAGCGCGATCGGCCGGTCGTAGTCGAGGACCTCGCGGGCCCGGCGCACGATCTCGTCCGGGGTGCGCACATCGGCCTGGATGTAGTCCGTGGCGCCCTCGGGGTGGCTCACCAGCAGCGCCTCGGCGTGCCGCAGCACGATCGGGTCGTTGTCGGCGTAGACGACCCGCGCGGTCGGCACGGCCCGCTGGACGATCTGGTGCAGGTTGGGCTCTGTGGGGATGCCCGTGCCGATGTCGAGGAACTGGTCGACGCCCTGCGCGGCCAGCCAGGCGGCGGCACGGTGCATGAACGCGCGGTTCTGCCGCGCCGCGTCGTGCGCCTCGGCCGGCAGGGTCCGGCCCACCGCCTCGTCGACGGGATAGTTGTCCTTGCCGCCCAGCAGCCAGTCGTAGACGCGCGCGGGGTGCGCCTTGCTGGTGTCGATCTCCAGGGGGCGGGAACTGTCCGTCGTCATCACAGGGCTCCGTCGCGTCCGGGGTGCGTCGGGACCGCACCTGCGGATCATCGTACTGCGCACGCGGACGGGCCTTGACGACAGGTGAGTTGGGGCCGCGCCGGTCAGTCGGCCTTGAGCGTGCGCGGCGGCCGGTAGGACCACTCACGGTCCGCGTCGGTGATCCGGCGCAGCACCTGGGCCGGGGTGCCGGCGACGACCGTCATCGGCGGGACGTGCGCCGTCACCACACTGCCCGCGCCGACCACCGACCCCCGGCCGACGGTGACCCCCGGCATGATCTGGGCCCCCGAGCCGATCCACACGTCGTCCTCGATGACCACCGGCGCCGAGAACTGGGTGCCGTCCCGGCGCAGCTCCGGATGGACCGGGTGGCCGGTGGTCGTGACGGTCACGTGCGGCGCGAACATCACCCGGTCACCGACGACCACCTCGACGTCGTCGACGAGGGTGAGGCCGAAGTTGGCGTACACCCCGTCGCCGAAACGCGTGTTGCGGCCGTAGGCGACATGCAGCGGCGGCTCGATGAACAGACCGGTGCCGACGGCGCCGAACAGCTCCCCGAGGAGCGCGTCGCGGCCCGCCTGGTCGCGGGCGCCGGTGCGGTTGTAGGCGTCGGCCAGTTCCTTGCCGCGCAGCCGCTCCTCCGCCAGCGCCTCCAGGCCGGGGTCACCGTCGCAGTACAGCTCGTGGGCCGCCATCCGGCGGCGGGTCTCGGTCTCGCGGGGATCGGGTGTCACGGGTCCTCCTGGAAGGGCGACGGTCCGCGCGCCCCCCGGCGGGGGGCGCGCGGACCGGGAGCGGTGTACTAGAGGGCCTGCCGCAGGACGGCCACCTCGCGCGGGCCGAGCACGAGCGTGCCGTCGGCGCCGGTGGTGCCGGTGAGGACCTCACCGGGCACGTCCGTGACCGGCACGGTGTCGTCGGTGCGGTTGACCAGGAACACGTACCGGGCGTCGGCACCGCGCCGCACGGCCGCCTCGACCCGGCCGCGCAGGGCGGCGGGCAGCTCGCTGGAGACCCCGGCGGGCTCCAGCAGCCGCGGCAGCAGCGCGGTGAGCCCCGCGACACCGAGCCGGGTGGAGACGTACGCGGCCGAACCGGCGCCGGCCGGCCGCCGGGTGACGGCCGGGCGTCCGGCGTGCACCCCGGTGCGGTAGCCGGCCAGGACCTCGGTGGCCGGGTCGGTGACGGTGACCCGGTCGGTCCACAGGCTGCCGGTGGAGGCGTCGTCCAGCTCCACGGTGTCACCGGCGAGCAGCGGACCGAACTCCTCGACGCGGATGCCGAGCAGCTCGCGCAGGGCGCCCGGGTAGCCGCCCAGCCACACGTGGTCGTTCTCGTCCACGACACCGGAGAAGTACGTGGTGACCAGGTGCCCGCCCTGCTCGGCGAAGCGCGTCAGCTCCTTGGCCAGCCCGGCGGGGACCAGGTGCAGCACCGGCGCGATGAGCACCTTGTGCCGGTGCAGGTCGGCGCGGGTGGTGACCACGTCGGCGCGGACCCCGAGCGCCAGCAGCGCGGAGTACCAGTCCAGCGCCTCCTGCCGGTAGTCCAGCAGCGAGGTGGGGTGGGAGTCCTGCTCGCTCGCCCACCACGACTCCCAGTCGAAGAGGATGCCGACGTCGGCCGCCTCCCGGTCGCTGCCGGCGACCGGCGCGAGGGTCTTGAGGGTGTTCCCCAGCTCGACGACCGCCCGGAAGAGGTCGCTGTCGGCACCGGCGTGCGGCACCATCGCCGAGTGGTACTTCTCGGCGCCGGCGGCCGACTGCCGCCACTGGAAGTAGCACACCGCGTCCGCGCCGTGCGCCACGTGCGTGAGCGAGTCACGGGCCAGGTCGCCCGGCCGCTTGGCGATGTTGACGGGCTGCCAGTTCACGGCGCTGGTGGAGTGCTCCATCAGGAACCACGGCCGGCCCGCCGCCAGGCCGCTGGTGAGGTTGGCGGAGAAGGACAGCTCGTCGCGGTCCTGCGGGCCCGGCACCACGTAGTGGTCGTTGGAGACGAAGTCGACCTCGGCCGCCCAGTCCGCGTAGTCCATGCCCTTGGTGCCGCCCATCACCATGAAGTTGGTGGTGACCGGAATCTCCGGGGTGATCTCCCGCAGGATCTCCCGCTCGGCGCGCAGGTGGTCCTTGAGCGCGTCCGAGGAGAACCGCTTGAAGTCCAGCTGCTGCGTGGGGTTGGGGTGCGAGGCGGCCAGCCGCGGCGGCAGGATCTGCTCGAAGTCGGTGTAGCGCTGCGACCAGAACGCGGTGCCCCAGGCGTGGTTGAGGGCGTCGAGCGAGCCGTACCGGGCGCGCAGCCAGCCGCGGAAGGCGCGGGCGGCGTCGTCGGAGTAGTCGTAGATGTTGTGACAGCCCAGCTCGTTGGAGACGTGCCAGGCGACCAGCGCCGGGTGGGCCGCGTAACGATTCGCCATCTCTCGCACCAGGCGCAGCGCGTGCTCCCGGAAGACGGGGGAGGTGGGCCGCCAGTGCTGCCGGGCGCCCGGCCACACCGTCTCGCCGCGCTCGGTGACCGGGAGGATCTCCGGGTGGGCGGTGGTGAGCCACGGCGGCGGTGAGGCGGTGGCCGTCGCGAGGTCGACGCCGATGCCGTTCGCGTGCAGCAGGTCCATGACCTCGTCGAGCCAGCCGAAATCCCAGGTGTCCGGACCCGGCTGGAGCCGCGCCCAGGAGAAGATCGCCACGGAGACGACGTTGACGCCGGCCTCGCGCATCAGCCGGACGTCCTCCTCCCACACCTGACGGGGCCACTGCTCGGGGTTGTAGTCGGCGCCGTAGGCGAGACGGGGAGTCCGGTCGTCGTCCGGGCCGCCGGGCCGCGACAGGAGGGTGGAGATCATGGCGGTCCTTCCAAGTGGTGCATGTGCGAAGGGGCGGCGCGGTCTCGCCGCGCCGCCCCCTGGGGTTCTTGCTACTGCTCGGCTACTTGACGGTGAAGCCCTGCTCGTTGCCGTACTTCACCGAGGCGTCCTGCCAGCTCTTCAGCGCGTCGGCGAGCTTGGTGTCCGAGGCGTAGGCCTTGCCGACCGTGTCGTTGAAGATCGAGTTGGCGTAGACCTGGTAGGGCAGGTACGCCCAGTCGTCGGCGACCTGGGCGGCCGACTCGGCGAAGATCTTGTTGGCCTGCTGGCCGCCGAAGTACTCGAACTTCTCGTCCTGGAACTTCGAGGACTGCAGGTCCTCGGTGGTCGCCGGGAAGGCGCCGCCCTCAAGACGGGTCTGGACACCCTTGCCGGAGTTGGCGTACTCGACGAAGGCGTAGGACAGGGCCTCGTTCTTGCCCAGCTCCGGGAGGGCGAGGGCGCTGCCGCCGTTCTCGGCGCTCGCCTTGCCGCCTTCCTTCCACTGCGGCAGCGGCGCGACGCGCCAGTCACCGGAGGCGTCCTTGGCGCCGGACTCCAGGTTGGCGGGCATCCAGGCGCCGGTGGGCAGGGCGGCTATGGTGCCGTCCGCCAGGCCCTTGAACCACTCGTCGCTCCAGCTGCTGACCGGGGCGACCAGGTCCTCGTCGAGGAGCTGCTGCCAGGTGTCGGCGAAGGTCTTGGCGCCCGAGTCGGTGAAGTCGATGCTCACGTTGGTGGAGCCGGTCACCGAGTAGGGACGCGATCCGGCCTGCCACAGCAGGCTGGTGGTGAAGCCGGCGTCACCGGTGTCCGCCATGATGTACGCCTTCGGGTCGGCCTCGTGCAGCTTGCGGCCGGCCTCGACGAACTCGTCCCACGTGGCGGGGACTTCGATGTCGTACTTGTCGAAGACCTTCTTGTTGTAGAACAGCGCCATCGGACCGGAGTCCATCGGCAGCGCGTACACGCCGTCGGTGCCCGCCTGGACGGCGGTCCACGGGCCGGGGGAGTAGTGCGCGGCGAGCTTGTTGGCGCCGTAGGACGTGAGGTCCGTCAGCTCCTTGGTCAGCGCGTACTGGCCCATGGCGTAGTACTCGATCTGAGCGACGTCCGGGACGCCCTTCTTCGCCGAGATGGCGTTGGAGAGGGCGGTGTACTGGTCGGCGTTGGTCCCCGCGTTGACGAGGTTGACCTTGACCTTCGGGTGCTCCTTCTCGAAGTCGGCGGCCACCTCCTTCAGGGTGGGCTCCCACGCCCAGACGGTGATCGTGCCGCCCTTTTCGAGAGCTGCCTTGATGTCCGACTCGGACACGGACTTCTGGCTGGATCCGTCGTCGGAGTCACCGCAGGCGGTTGCGCCGAGGGCGAGTGCGCAGACGAGTCCGATACTGCGCAGCAGGCGGCGCGAGTGCTTGTGCATGGTCGAGCTTCCACTTCCTTGTGGCCGTCATTGGCCCTGTCGGGGGTGTGCAGGACATGGAACATGCGTGGGGGGACTACGTGGGGGACGCTGCTGTCACTCCTTGACACTCCCGGCGGCGAGCCCGGACTGCCAGTACCTCTGGAGCAGCAGGAAAGCGGCGACCAGCGGCACGATGGTGATCAAGGAACCGGTGATGACCAGGTTGAACACAACCTCGCCACCGGCCGTCTGCGCCTGAGCGTTCCAGGCGTTCAGACCCAGGGTCAGGGGGTACCAGTCGGGGTCCTTGATCATGATCAACGGCAGGAAGTAGTTGTTCCACGTCGCGACCATGGTGAACAGCAGGACCGTCACAATACCGGGAGCCAGCAACG
Organism: Streptomyces sp. CRN 30; assembly: GCF_034105845.1. NCBI lineage: Bacteria > Bacillati > Actinomycetota > Actinomycetes > Kitasatosporales > Streptomycetaceae > Streptomyces > Streptomyces sp. CRN 30. The sequence continues at coordinate 24,579 of NZ_JAVRHI010000439.1, forward strand.
GCAGTGCAACTCGGAAGAAGGTTCGGGCCTCGCTCGCACCGTCGATACGCGCGGCTTCCATCAGTTCGGTAGGAATCGCGTCGTTGGCGAAGACCCACATGAGGTACAGGCCGAACGGCGAGATCAGCGACGGGATGATGACGGCCCAGGGCGTGTTGGTGAGCCCGAGCTTGCTGAACAGCAGGAAGGTGGGCACCGCGAGCGCGGTGGTCGGCACGGCCACAGCGCCGATGATGACCGCGAACACGGCCTTGCGGCCCGGGAACTTGTACTTGGCCAGGGCGTAACCGCCCATCACGGCCAGGAAGGTGGCGCCGCCGGCCCCCACGACGACGTACATCAGGGTGTTGAGCAGCCAGCGGGTGAAGACGCCGTCGTTGTAGCTGAACGTCTGGCTGATGTTGTCCCAGAGGGCGAAGTCGTCGTCGAACCACAGGCCGAACGAACCGCTCAGCCCCTCCTGGGTCTTGGTGGCGCTGATGACCAGCCAGATCAGCGGCACCAGGCTGTAGAGCAGCACCAGGCCGGTCAGGACGGTCAGCAGCACACTGCGCTGCGGCTTGCTGGCGGAGCTCTGCCTGCCGCGGCGGCGGTGGGAGCGCAGCCGGGGCGCCGCGTGCGAGCGGCCGGCCGGGGTGCCGTAGGTACGGCTGGAAGCCTGGGTGGTGGGGGTGGTCATCGCTGCTTCACGCTCCCTTGCGCATGCCGCGGAGCTGGACGACATAGGCGATGACCATGGTGATCAGACCCATGATGATGGCGACCGTCGCGGAGTAGTTGTGCTGCTGCCCGTTGAACGACAGCGAGTACGTGTAGAAGTTGGGCGTGTAGTCCGTGGTGATGGCGTTCTTCGCCAGCGGCCGCATCACGCTCGGCTCGTTGAAGAGCTGGAAGCTGCCGATGATGGAGAAGATCGTCGCGATCACCAGCGCGCCGCGGATCGCCGGGAGCTTGATGGCGGTGATGACACGGAACTGACCGGCGCCGTCGATCTGGGCGGCCTCGTACAGCGAGTGCGGGATGACCCGCAGCGCCGCGTAGAAGATCAGCATGTTGTAGCCGATGAACTCCCAGGTGACGATGTTGCCGATGGAGGCCAGCATCAGGTCCGCCGAGAGCGGGTTGGGCAGCGATATCCCGAACGCGTCGTTGATGTCGCCGACCAGGCCGTAGCGGGTGCCGTAGATGAACGACCACATCAGGGTCGCGACCACGGCGGGCACGGCGTACGGCAGGAAGATGGAGATCCGGAAGAAGTCACGGCCGTAGAGGCGCCCGCTGTCCAGTGCCAGGGCGACCAGCAGCGCGAGCCCCAGCATGATGGGCACCTGCACGACCAGGAAGAGCAGCACGCGGCCGAGCGAGTCCCAGAACCGCTCGTCCTGCAGGGCCTGCTGGTAGTTGTCCAGGCCGACGAAGGTGTTGCCGCCGATCAGCTGCTCGCGGAAGAGGCTCAGCCAGATCGAGTACGCGATCGGCGCGAGGAAGACCAGGGCGAACACGGCCACGAACGGACCGAGGAAGCCCCATCCCGTCCAGGATCGGCGGTCGCGTCGCGCGCGGGGCGGTGCGGGCCGCGGTCCGGTGGCCGCTGGGGGGTGCAGCGTCGTCATGATTTTCCTTGCTGGTTCACTTTGTGTGACTCTCGCGATGTTTACGTAAACATCGCACAGCGCGGAGACGGGCTGGGGTTGTTAGGTTTACGTCAACATCCGGTGGCGGCATGTCTACCGTGCCCCGGGGAAGACGGTCAAGTGGCCTGTGGGCCACGGCCGGGGCAAGCACGACGCGAGCAAGGAAAGGCGGTGGACGGCGAGTGGACACGGTCGAGCGGGCCGAGGCGAACACGCCCGCACCGGCGGGACCCCCGGGGCCACCCGTGACAGAACCGCGGCGCAGGCGCGGCGGCCGGGCGCAGAACGCCTCGATGGCCGATGTGGCCAGGCTGGCGGGGGTCTCCTCACAGACCGTCTCCCGTGTCTCCAACGGCTACGCCGGGGTGACCGAGGAGACCCGCAGACAGGTGCGGGCCGCCATGGAGCAGCTGGGTTACCGGCCCAACAGCGCGGCACGGGCGCTCAAGAGCGGTGAGTTCCGCACCATCGGAGTGATCACCTTCACACTGGCCACGACCGGCAACGTGCGCACGCTGGAGGCGATCGCGACCTCCGCCGCGCACGAGGGGTACGCGGTCACCCTGCTGCCGGTGGCCGTGCCCACGCAGGACGAGGTGCGCGGCGCGTTCTCGCGCCTGGAGGAACTCGCCGTCGACGCGGTCATCGTCATCATGGAGGTGCACCTGCTGGACGCGGCGACCGTCACCCTGCCGCCGTACGTGCAGGTCGTGGTCGTCGACTCCGACGCGGGCGAGCACTACACGGTCGTCGACACCGACCAGGGCGGCGGCACCCGCGCGGCCGTGCGGCACCTGCTGGATCTCGGCCACGAGACGGTGTGGCACCTCGCCGGCCCGGAGGACTCCTACGCCGCGCAGCGCCGCGCGGACGCCTGGCACACCACCCTCACCGAGGCGGGGCGCACACCGCCGCCGCCGGTCCGCGGCGACTGGTCGGCCGAGTCCGGTTACCGGGCCGGTCTGGAACTCGCCGCGCGCGAGGACTGCACCGCGGTGTTCGCCGCCAACGACCAGATGGCGCTGGGGCTGCTGCGCGCCCTCAACGAGAGCGGGCGGCGGGTGCCGGACGACGTGAGTGTCATCGGCTTCGACGACATCCCCGAGGCGGGTTCGTTCCTGCCGCCGCTGACCACCGTCCATCAGGACTTCGCCGAGGTGGGCCGGCTGTGTGTGGCGGCGGTGCTGCGCAAGATGCGGCAGGACGTTCCGGAGCACGGGACGACGCTGGTGCCGACCCGGCTGGTGGAACGGGCCAGTACGGGGGCTCCGCCGGGGCGGTGAGGGCCGGTGCGCGCGGGTGGCGGACGAGTGCCCGCGCAGGCGGGCAAGTGTGCCCCGACGGGCAGGACCGGTGTCTCGGCCGACGCGGGAGTCAGGCGTCGTCGGTCCCCTCCCCGGCACGGGTGTGCCGGGGGAGCCAGTGGTGTTCCCGGAACCAGTGGCCCACCAGCGCCCCGCCGAACACCACGAAGCCCACGCCGATCAGCCAGGACTCCACGACGAGGACGATGCCGACCGTGCCGTAGCTGATCGCGTTGTCGAGGATGAGCGGGGTGAAGACCAGGTACGAGAACCCGCGCAGGCCGATGAGACCCACCATCGTCGCGACCGCCCCCGGCAGCAGGTCGCGCCAGCGGACCTGACTGCCCAGCAGGAAGTGCTGGCCCCACCAGAAGAACAGGGTGCCGGTCACCGTGGACAGCACGATCCGCGCGGCACCGTGCAGCCCGGTCCGCGTCTGCACCTCCTGATAGAGGTAGGCGGTCAGCATCACCACCCAGGTCAGCTGGCGCCAGACGCGGTGCCAGGGCCCCGAGGGCAGGCCCCAGATCCGCTCGTAGCCGTTCTGCACGCTCGCCGCGAAGGAGACACCGAACACGGCGAGGAGCAGACCGCCCCAGATGCTGGTGGTGCCGATGACCTCACGGGGCGGGCTGATGATGTCGGTGAGGACCCGCGCCGACCGTCCCGACAGGCCCATGCCGTCGGCCAGCCACGCCGCGAAGCCGCCGCGGCCGAGCGGGTCGGCGGCGGCGACCACGATCAGCAGGGGCGCGAGGGTGACCAGCGCGAGGGTGGCGAACCCCATGGCCCGGTGCATCAGCTCCAGCTCCCGGCCGCGCCGGACCAGGGCGGTGGCGGCCAGCCGGTCCCACAGGCGGTGGAACGGGCTCAGGAACCGGTTCACGACAGCGCGCTCCTCGGGACGGTCCACGGGACGGCCCGTGGGCGGGGCCGTCCGCACCGGGCCGGTCGAACCAACGTAGCCCGCCGCCCGCCCGGCCGCGCGCTGCGCGGGCCACGCGGTCGTAGGAGGGGTCGCCGCCTCAGACGGAGCGCGGCGGCGCCGTCAGGTGGGCGCCGAGCTGCTCGACCAGCTCGCCCATGGTGTGCCCGACGAGGCCCGCGTCCGCCTCCTCGCCGGTGACCACCGCGAGGTGCGCGCCCTCACCGGCCTCCACGATGAACAGGATGCCGCCGTAGAACTCGGTCATCGCCGAGCGCACCCCGCCGCTGCCGTCGCCGAACTCCGCGGACGCCCCGTGGGCCAGTGCCTGGATGCCGGCCGCGATCGCGGCGAGCTGGTCGGCCCGGTCGGCGGAGAGGCCGGGGGTGTGGCACAGCTTCAGCCCGTCGCGGGAGAGGACGAGCGCGTGGCGCGCGCCGGGGGTGCGCTCAAGGAGGCCCTCGATGAGCCAGGTGAGCTGGGAGTCGGCGGTCGTGGTGCCGGTCATGGGGTCGTGTCGCCTTCCGGTCGCGCGAGCGAGGGAACGGGCCGGCGGCCGGCCGTCCGACCCGCCGACCGTCACTCCGCGTTCAACGAGCGATCACTATACGAGAGTTACTGATCGATTCGGACTTCTCCGCACCTTCTTCACAGCCGTTCCCCGGCGACCTCGGCCTCGTCCGGGGGCGCGCCCTCGGGCCGTCGGCGGCGGGCCCGGCGCAGCCGCATCCGGTCGAGCCGGGAGACGACCGGCGAGGCCGTCGTGCCGTGCAGGACCACCGAGACCAGGACGGTGAAGGTGACCACCGCCCACAGCTCCTCGGCGGGGACGTGGAACTCGTGCGTGCCGAGCGCGTACGCGAGGTAGAACAGCGTGCCGATGCCGCGCATCCCGAAGAACGCGGTCACCAGACGTTCGCGGGGCCCGGCGGCCGTCCCGAACTGCGCCGCCCAGCCGGTCAGCGGCCGTACGACGAGCAGGAGCAGCAGGCCCACCAGGGCGCCCTGCCAGGTCAGCGCGGCGAGGGCGCCCTGGGCGACGTACGCGCCCAGCAGGAAGAGGAGCCCGGCCGTCAGCAGCCGTTCGACCTGCTCGACGAAGTCGTGCAGGACGGTGTGGTAGCCGTGGTCGTGTTCGGCGGCGCGGATGGCGCAGGCCGCGACGAAGACGGCCAGGAAGCCGTAGCCGTGGACGAGTTCGGTCACCCCGTAGGCGAGGAACGTCGCGCCGAGGGCGACGAAACCCTCGCGGTGCTCCGACAGGCGCAGCGCCTGCCGTCCGGCGCGGAAGAACAGCCAGCCGAGCAGCCGGCCCACCGCCAGTCCGGCCAGGACGCCCGCCGCGCACCGGTAGGCCACCTCGACCAGCAGCCAGTCGCCGATCCAGGAGCCGGAGAAGCCGGTGCCGGCGGCGGCGGTGAGCGCGCAGGCGGCCATGACGAAGGGGAAGGCCAGCCCGTCGTTGAGGCCGGCCTCACTGGTGAGGGCGAACCGCACCTCGTCCTCGTCGTGTTCGGAGTCGGTGGGGGCACCGACCCGCACCTCGGAGGCGAGCACCGGGTCGGTGGGGGCGAGGACCGCCGCCAGCAGCAGCGCGGCGGCCGGCGGCCAGTCCAGGAGCCACCAGGCCAGCAGGCCGGTCACCGCGACCGTGACCGGCATGGTGATGGCGAGCTGACGCCAGGTGGACTGCCAACGCAGGCGTCCGAAGGGGCGGTTGAGGGCGAGTCCGGCACCCATCAGCGAGACGACGACGCACATCTCGGTGAGGTGCTCCACCCACACCCGGTCGGTGACCGGGTCGATGTCGGGCACGGGGCCCGGCAGCAGGTGCAGGGCTATCCCGCACAGCAGGAAGACGAGGGGCATGGACAGGGGGCGTCCGGCCACCAGACGGGGCAGGACGGCGGCCGCGAGAGCGCCGGCCCCCAGCAGCATGAAGAGGAAGTCGGCCGTGGTCACCGCTGTCGTGTGCCCCCGGCACGGTGGGCGTACGCCCTCCCGTCAGGTCAGTCTGCCTCCCTCGCAGACGCGCCGGGCGACGTCCCGCAGCTTCTCGTTGCGCTCCTGGGAGTAGCGGCGCAGCACATCGAACGCCTGCTTCTCGGTGAGCTTGTGACTGCCCATCAGGATGCCCATGGCCTCGCCGATGGTGTGCCGGGTCTCGATGGCCTGCTGCATCTGGGCGTGCTGGCGGGCGCTGGAGAAGGCCACCGCCGCGTGCGAGGCGAGCAGCCAGCCGGCCGTCTCGCTCGCCTCGGTGAAGGCGCCGGGCCGGCGGGAGTAGAAGTTCAGCGCGCCGAGGTCCTCGTCCTCGGTGTACAGCAGGATGCCCATCATGCTGCCGATCCCCAGCTCGCGGGCGCGGGACACATAGGCCGGCCAGTGCTCCGTCTCGGCTGTGAAGTCCCTGATCCGGAATGTGCGCTCCTCGGAGGCGGTGCGGGCCACGTCGAAGCAGGGGCCCTCCGCGAGGCTCTCCTGGAGCCGGTCGCTGTCGATCACGAGCTGCTCGGTGGGCGCCAGCGACCGGACCTCCTTGTCGCGTACGAGCAGGATGCCCGCGGCCTCGCACCCCTCGACCAGTTCGGTGGCCGCCCGGGTGATCCGTTCCAGGGTGTCGTCCACCGACTGCTGGGCCAGCAGGTCCCTGGAGAGAGACGCCATCTGCCGGGCGAAGATCTGCCAGTCCACCGTCATGCCGTCCTCCTTCCTGTCGGTCCGATGACCCCCGGGTCCCAGCATGCAGGGGTCCGGCCCGGTACGCCTGCCCGGGAACGGACGCGGCAGGCTCAGACGTCGCCGTCCACGGAGGCGCGCAGCCGGGCGCTGGCCATCCGCATGTGCTCCGCCATCGCCCGGTCGGCGGCCTCCGGGTCGCGGGCGCGGATGGCCTCCAGTACGGCGTCGTGCTCGCAGAGCGTCCCGCTGACCGTGCCCTCGATGTCGCTGACCCGCTCCATCCACACCTGGAGCAGGGCCCGGATGCTGTGCAGGATGTCGCTGAGGACGCTGTTGCGGGCGATGCGGGCGCACTCCAGGTGGAAGGCGATGTCCGCGTCGATGAAGGCCGTGACGTCGCCGCGCGCCGCGCGCATGTGCCCCAGGTGGGCCTCCAGCAGGGCCACGTCCTCGTCGGTGGCCCGTTCGGCGGCCAGCCGGGCGGAGACGCCCTCCATGTAGGTGCGGACCTCGACCAGGTCCTGGGTGCGGCGCTGGCCGAGCATCAGCCCCCAGTTGATCGCCCGGGGCAGGAACTCGGAGGTGCCCTCGCGCACGTACGAGCCGGAACCCGGCCGGATCTCGATGATGCCCAGGACGTCCAGCGCGGACAGCGCGCCGCGCACGCTGGAGCGCGCGACCCCGAGCGCCTCGGCCAGCTGCCGCTCGGCGGGCAGCCGGGTGCCGGGCTTGATGTGCCCGGCGGAGAGGTGGTCGAGGAGCCGCTTGGCGACCTCGCTGACGGAGGACTCGCGCACCACGGGGCGCAGCAGCCGCGCCAGGTCGGGAGCGGCGTCCGGGGACTGCTGATCAGGCTGACTGGTCACGGTCACCAGTCAACCAGATGGCCCCGCACCCGCACTGACCAGCCGGTTCATCGGCCGTACGAGTGAGGTTTGTCAAGAGTTGGGCTGCTTCGAAATCTATGATCGTCGCCACACTGGTAAATTGGTGACCAATTTGGATCGGCGGCATAGCGTGAGATCGATCCGGACGGCCGCCCTTCGTCGGCGTGCCGCCGCGTGACCCACCCCGGACGGAGCTGTCCGGGCGAGCCGAGGAGTCGCCATGGTCGCCGACGCGCCATCCGCGGCAGTCGAGAGAACTGCCATCAAGAAGATCTCAGTCCGCCTCGTTCCGTTCGTGGCCCTGATGTTCTTCGTGAATTACCTGGACCGCACGGCCGTCTCGTTCGCGGAGCCGAACGGAATGGGCCAGGACCTTGCCCTGACCGCCGCCCAGTTCGGGTTCGCCTCCGGAATCTTCTTCCTCGGCTACATCGTGCTGGAAGTCCCCAGCAACATGGCCCTGCACCGCTTCGGGGCCCGCCGCTGGCTGGCCCGGATCATGGTGACCTGGGGCATCGTCTCCCTGCTCTTCACCTGGGTGAACAGCAGCGGCGGCCTCTACACGCTGCGCTTCCTGCTCGGCGTCGCCGAGGCCGGGTTCTTCCCGGGCGCCATCCTCTTCCTGAGCCAGTGGGTGCCCTCCCGCCACCGCACCAAGATCCTCGGCCTCTTCTACCTCGCGCAGCCGCTGACCACCGTCTTCGGCGCCCCGCTCGCGGGCTGGCTGATCGGCCACCACGGCCTCTTCGGCCTTGAGGGCTGGCGCGTGATGTTCCTCTTCGTGTCGATCCCCGCGATCCTGCTGGGCGTCATCGCCTGGTTCTACCTGATCGACAGGCCCGCCGACGCCAAGTGGCTGACGCCCGCCGAGCGCGACTGGCTGACCGCGGAGCTGGCCGCGGAGAACGCCCAGAAGGACGGCCACGAGGAGAAGCACGCCAAGGGCGACCTCAAGAAGGCCTTCACCAGCGGCCGCGTCTGGATCCTCGCCGTCGTCTACTTCGGCTTCATCTACGGCCTGTACGCGCTGGCCTTCTTCCTGCCGACGATCATCAACGGCTTCCAGGACCAGTACGACACCACGTTCAGCGTGATGGACAAGGCCTGGATCACCGCCATCCCGTACCTGCCGGCCGCCATCGTGCTGTTCTTCTGGACCCGGCACGCCACCAGGCACGGCACCCGCACCTGGCACGTGGCCGGCCCGGCGGTCGTCGGCGGCCTCTCCATCCCGCTCGCCCTCTACATGGGCTCGCCCACCGCCACGGTCGCCGTCATCACCGTGACCGCGTGCGCCATCTTCGCCGCCCTGCCCGTCTTCTGGTCGGTGCCCTCCCGCTTCCTGACGGGGGCCGCCGCCGCGGCCGGCATCGCCCTGATCAACACGGCGGGCAACGTCGCCGGGTTCGCCTCCAGCTACATCACCGGCTGGCTCAAGGACTGGACCGGCGCCTACTACGTACCGCTCTACCTGGTCGGCTTCTTCATGCTGGTCTCCGCCGCCCTGATGATCTGGCTCGCCACCCGCCACAGCACCGACGAACCGGCCCCCGACCCCGAGCACCAGACCATGGAGGCCCTTCGATGACCCGCCTGTTCAACGACCCCGCAGCCTTCGCCGACGAGGCGCTGGAAGGCTTCGCCGCCGCCCACCGGCGCTGGGTGCGGCCCGTCACCGGCGGCGTCGTACGAGCCGGGGGCACCCCCGAGGGCCAGGTCGCCGTGGTGATCGGCGGCGGCTCGGGCCACTACCCGGCCTTCTCCGGCCTGGTCGGCCGGGGCCTCGCGCACGGCGCGGCGGTCGGCAACGTCTTCGCCTCGCCCTCCGCCGCCCAGATCCGCTCCGTGGCCCGCGCCGCGCACGGCGGCGCCGGAGTCCTGCTGATGTACGGCAACTACGCCGGTGACGTCCTGCACTTCGGGCAGGCCGCCGAACGGCTCGCCGCCGACGGCGTCGACGCCCGCACCTATGCCGTCACCGACGACGTGGCCAGCGGCTCCCCCGAGGAGGCGGACAAGCGCCGCGGCATCGCCGGCGACCTGCCCGTCTTCAAGGCGGCGGCCGCCGCGGCCGAGCGGGGACTGCCGCTCCAGGAGGTGCTGAACGTCGCCGCGCACACCGGCGCCCGCACCCGCTCCTTCGGCATCGCCTTCTCCGGCTGCACCCTCCCCGGCGCCGACCACCCGCTGTTCACCGTTCCCGAGGCCCGCATGGCCGTCGGCCTCGGCATCCACGGCGAGCCCGGCATCGGCGAGCAGGACCTCCCCACCGCGGACGAGGCCGCCCGGCTGCTGGTCTCCGCCCTGCTGAAGGAGATACCCGAGGAGGTCGGGGAGGCGTCCGGGCAGCGCGCCGCGGTCGTCCTCAACGGCCTCGGCTCCGTGAAGTACGAGGAGCTGTTCGTCGTCTACCGCAAGGTGGCGGCCCTCCTCGAAGAGGCCGGCGTGGAGATCGTCGACCCCGAGGTCGGCGAACTCGTCACCAGCTTCGACATGGCCGGTGTCTCCCTCACCCTGACCTGGCTGGACGACCTCCTCGAAGAGCTGTGGCGGGCCCCCGCCGACACCCCGGCGTTCCGCAAGGGCACCCTCGGCGAGCCCGAGCAGCCGGTCCGTCCGGCGGCGGAGGCCGAGGAGACCCAGGACGCGGACATCCCCGCCGCCTCCGACGCCTCGCGGCGGGCGGCCGGGACGGTCCTGGCCGCGCTGGAGGCGGTGGCCGCCACCGTCGACACCCACGTCGAGGAGCTGGGCCGGATCGACGCGGTGGCCGGTGACGGCGACCACGGCATCGGTATGCAGCGCGGCTCGACGGCCGCGCGTCTGGCCGCGACCGAGGCGCGCGCCCTGGGTGCGGGTGCGGCCACCGTCCTGACCCGTGCCGCCGACGCCTGGGCGGACAAGGCGGGCGGTACCTCCGGTGCCCTGTGGGGTTCGATCCTGCGTGCGATCGGTTCCGCGCTGGGTGACGAGGAGGCTCCGGACGCGGCTCGTGTGGCCGCGGGGGTGGCGGACGCGTCGGCCGCCGTCCGGCGGCTGGGCGGCGCCGAGGTCGGCGACAAGACGATGGTCGACGTGCTGGTGCCGTTCGCCGACACGCTCGCCGCGCGGGTGTCGGCGGGCGACGGCCTGAACACCGCCTGGGACCGGGCCGCGACGGCCGCGTCGGAGGCCGCCGTCGCCACGGCCGGCCTGCTGCCCCGCAAGGGCCGGGCGAGGCCGCACGCGGAGAAGTCCCTGGGCACGCCGGACGCCGGTGCCCACTCCCTGGCCCTGATCACCCGCGCCGTGCACGGCGTGCTGACCGAGCAGATCGAGGAAAGCTGAAATGAGCGACAAGCTGCGGATCGTCGTCGGCTGTGACGACGCCGGCTACCAGTACAAGGAAGCCCTGAAGAAGGACCTGGAGAACAGCGACCTGGTGGCCGGGGTCGTCGATGTCGGTGTGGACGCCGACGGGCACACCGCCTATCCGACGGTGGCGATAGCCGCCGCCGAGATGGTGGCCCGGGGCGAGGCCGACCGCGCGCTGCTGGTGTGCGGCACCGGGCTGGGTGTCGCGATCGCCGCCAACAAGGTCAAGGGGATCCGCGCCGTCACCGCGCACGACTCCTTCTCCGTGGAGCGGGCGGTCCTGTCCAACAACGCCCAGGTGCTGACCTTCGGCCAGCGCGTCGTCGGCCTGGAACTGGCCCGCCGCCTGGCCAGGGAGTGGCTGACCTACCGCTTCGACGAGACCTCCGCCTCCGCCGCGAAGGTGCAGCTGATGTGCGACTACGAGGCCGAGGCCGCCTGATGTCCCGCCCCGTCCTGCTGGGGGTGAGCCTGAAGATGTACTTCGGTCACCACCAGACCCTCAACTGGGCGCGCAAGGTGGCCGACACGGCCCAGCGGCACCCGGCGGTCACCTCCGGCGCCGCCCGGCTGTTCGTGCTCCCCGCCTTCCCGGCCATCGTCCCCGCCGCCGGCATCCTCACGCCCTACGGCATCGAGGTCGGCGCCCAGGACCTGGCCACCGAGGACGCGGGACCGTACACCGGCGAGGTCGGCGGCCCCTTCCTCAAGGAGATCGGCTGCCGCTACGCCGAGGTAGGCCACGCCGAACGCCGCCGCCTCTACGGCGAGGGCGACACGGTCGTCGCCGCCAAGACGGCCGCCGCCCTGCGCAACGGACTCACCCCCGTCCTGTGCGTCGGCGAACGCGACGAGGTGCCGCCCGCGCGGGCCGCCGAGCGCACGGTCGCCGAGGCCGAGCGGCTGCTGCACGGACTGAGCGGCGCGGTCGTCCTCGCCTACGAACCCCAGTGGGCGATCGGCGCCCCGGAGCCCGCCTCCACCGAGCACATCGCCACCGTCTGCACCGCGCTGCGCGGCTGGCTCGACAGCCGTCCGCGGCACGCCGGTTCGACCGTCATCTACGGCGGCAGCGCGGGCCCCGGCCTGCTCAGCCGCCTGGGCGGCAGCGCGGGTGGCCTCTTCCTCGGCCGTTTCGCACACGACCCCGCCAACGTCGAGGCGATCCTCGACGAGATCCGCACCCCGGTGGGGGTGTCATGACGGCCTACGGCATCAGCACCTACGCCTACTTCTGGCGGATCTCGGCGCGCGCCCCGCAGCCGATGACCCTCACCGAGATGCTGCACGACACCGCACGGCTCGGCGGCCAGGTCTTCCAGATCTGCGACTACGCGCCGGTGGAGTCCTACGACACCGCGCAGCTCGCCGACGTCCGCGCCACCGCCCGCGACCTGGGCGTGGAGCTGGAACTGGGCACGCGCGGCGTGCGCACCGAGCACCTGCGCGCGTATCTCGGCATGGCGGAGGCGCTGGGCGTCACCTTCGTCCGCTCCATGCTCAACACCGCCGACCACCGGCCGACCACGGACGAGGCCGTCACCCTGCTGAAGGAGACCGTGCCGGCCTACGCCGACGCCGGTGTCACCCTCGGCCTGGAGACCTACGAGCAGGTCTCCACCGACGACCTGCTGACCGTCGTCCGCGGTGTGGGCAGCGACCACCTCGGTGTCGTCCTCGACCCGGGCAACAGCGTCGCCCGGCTGGAACGCCCCGTCGACGTGGTGACCGCCACCGCGCCGTACGTGGTCAACATCCACGTCAAGGACTTCGCCTTCACCCGCCGCGACGGCTGGGTCGGCTTCACCTACGCCGGCTGCCCGCTCGGCGAAGGGCTCCTCGACTACGACGGCATGATCGCCGCCGTGCGCGAGGCCCGCGGCGAGAGCCGCATCAACCAGATCGTGGAGCACTGGCTCCCGTGGCAGGACGACGGCTTCGACGTCACCGCCCGGCTCGAACACCAGTGGACGCAACACAGCATCAACACTCTTCTGAGGAGCGAGTAATGGCCACCGAGAACGAAATCCAGGCCGACGCCACCACCGTCGCCGTCATCGGGGCCGCCGGCAAGATGGGCCAGCGTGTCTCCAACAACCTGGTCAAGAGCGACTTCCGGGTCCTCTTCAGCGAGGCGTCCCCCAAGGGCCAGGAGCTGATCAAGGGCCTCGGCCGCGAGCTGACCGAGTCCGCCGACGCCGCGGCCCAGGCCGACGTGGTCATCCTCGCCGTGCCGGACGTCGTCCTCGGCAAGGTCTCCGAGGAACTGGTGCCGCTGATGAAGCCGGGCACCGTCGTCCTCACCCTGGACCCGGCCGCCGCCTACGCCGGTCTGCTCTTCGAGCGCGACGAGATCCACTACGCCTGCGCCCACCCCTGCCACCCGTCGGTGTTCCTGGAGCGCACCACCAAGGAGGAGTGGCAGGACACCTTCGGCGGCATCGCCGCCCCGCAGGAGGTCGTCGCCGCGTACGAGGGCGGCGACGAGGCCAAGCAGAAGCTGGCCGACTCCGTCATCCGCGTGATGTACGCGCCCGTCGTGGACGTCCACTGGGTCACCGTCAAGCAGCTCGCCGTGCTGGAGCCGACCCTCGTCGAGACCATCGCCTGCATGGTCGGCGCCCTGCTCACCGAGGCGCTGCACGAGACGGTGCACACCGTCGGCGTCCCGGAGAAGGCCGCCCGCGCGATGCTGCTCGGCCACACCCAGGTCGCCCTCGCCAACACCCTCAAGGGCTCCAACCCGTTCTCCGACGCCTGCCTGATCGCCATGGACTACGGCCGTGAGTCCATCGTCCGGGAGGACTGGAAGAAGGTCTTCGAGGACGACGAGCTGGACAAGGTCATCACGCGCATGCTCAAGATCAAGGAGATCAAGCGCTGACCCGAGTCAGGGCCCGCGCGACGGCCCGGCCCCGCCGCCCTCGGGGGACGGCGGGGCCGGGCCGTTGTCGCACCCGGGGACCGGCGTCTAGGCGGTGGTGCGCCGCCGCTCGAACGCCCAGTCCATCTTCGGCTCCATCACACAGCGGAAGACGCGCCGCACCGGCGCCGTGCACAGCAGCGTGACCACGACCGCGGCGACCACCGTGACGGCGATCTCCCCGACGGGCTCGTGCGTCCACGCGGCGTGGCTCCAGTGCCAGTGGTTGGCGGCCTGGACGACGAAGCCGTGCAGCAGGTAGCCGTAGAGCGTGCCCGAACCGAGGGCGGTGAACCACGTCCGGCGGCCCGGCACCCAGGCCAGGAAGCAGGCGACGAGCGTCAGCGAGCAGCCGAAGATCGCCAGCGTCATCAGCGGCCCGTACCAGGCGGCCACGTCCATCTGCTCGGCGCTCGCCCGGTGGAAGAACCAGCCGTAGTCGAACCGCGGCACCAGCCAGTAGGACAGCGCGAGGGCGCCGAGGAAGACCGGCACGGCCGCGATCCGCGCCGCGCGGCGGCGCACCAGCCGGAAGTGCTCCGGCTTCAGACACAGCCCCAGCACGAAGTACGGCAGGAACTGCAGCGCCCGCTGGAGGTCGAGGTCGTCGCCGATGTCCGGCGAGAGCGTCGCCAGCATCGCGACGGCCAGCGCGATCGGCAGCGGCCACCGCACCGCCCGCCAGAACGGCGTGGTCAGCCGCCAGATGAACAGCGCCGCCAGGAACCAGGTCAGATACAGCGGGTCCAGCAGACTGATCGCCCGGTCCGGTTCGCCGTCGCTCCACCGGGTGAAGAACGTGTACGCCGTCTCGAAGACGACGTACGGCACGACGACCCCGGTGAACAGCCGCTTCATCCGGCTCGGGCTCGCGTCGAAGTTCCGCGAGAAGTAACCGGAGATGACGATGAACGCCGGCATGTGGAAGGCGTACACGACGGTGTACAGGGCGGTGACGGCGCGGCTGCCGTCACGCAGCGGCTCCCACGCGTGTCCCACCGCCACCAGCACGATCGCCAGGTACTTCGCGTTGTCGAAGAACGCGTCCCGCTCTCCGGCGGGCTCGGCCTTCGCGCTCGCGGCGGGGCGTGGAGCGACTCCGGCCGCCCGTGCGGTGGATATGGCCTCTGTCACACCGCCCCCACCGCGTCACAGGAGCAACGCGAAGCCGGGCTGACGCGTCTTACTGAAGATACGGGAGTGGTGAGGACGGTAGACATCTCTGCCGCCTCACCACTTCCCGCGATCTCAAACCTCCTCGGCGGAATTCCTTCTTCCCGTTCTCAACTTCCGTAAGTACGCAGGTAGTCGAAGTGCGCGGTGGCGCCGGCGGTGTTCAGGGAGACCAGGCCGATGCGCAGCGCCTGCTCAGCGGGGAGGGTCCAGACCCCCGTCCAGGTCCAGTGCGTCCCGTCGGTGCTGGTCGCCGCCCGGACCTCGTGCTCGCCGCCCTCGGTGTCGGCGTGGTACGCCAGCCGCATCCACAGGGTCTCCGCCGCCGGACCGCCGAACATCGGCCCGTACGCCACCGGCGTCGGCGGTGTGGTGGTGGGCCGCGCGCCCTCCTTGGCGAACTCGGTGACATGGGTCACCTTGCCGTCGGTGTGGCTGACCGGCAGCACCGAGTGGACCAGCTTGAAGTAGTGGTCGTCGTCGCCGTACAGCACCAGACCCGCCTGCTGGTTGCCGGGCCCGTTGGCCAGACGCAGTCTCGTCTCCACGGTGAAGTCACCGGCCGGCGCGGAGCGGGTCAGCACCGAGGCGGTGTTGTTCGCCAGATGCAGCTCGGCGTTCTGCGTCGGCCACGTCAGGGCGCCGTCACCGGTCCCCGCACCCGCGGCCGGACCGCGCACCCAGCTCCACTCCGAGGAGAGCGCCGTACCGTCGAACTCGTCGCTGTGGGCCGTGAGCAGTTCGCCCGGCGCCGGGTCGGCGACCCGCCGGGTGACCGGCGTGTACAGCTTCACCGCGCCCGTGTTGTCCGCCTGCGCCCCGGTGCCGCGGGCGGCGACACCGACCCGTCCGGCGCGCGCGGCGGCGGCCGGGACCGTACGCCGCTGGGTGGCGACCGCGTCCCGTAGCCGGTCGGAGCCGACTTCCACGGTGAGCTGCCGGCCGCGCAGTTCGGCGGTGACGTTGTGCCACGTGTCCCACGCGAAGTCCGGCGGCAACGCGGTGACCTGCCGGCCGGCGCTCACACCGCGCACCCGCACGTCGGTCACCAGCGCCCCGCGGTCCCGGTCGAGCCAGGCCACCACGTGGTTGCCGGTGTCCCGGTAGGCGAGGACCAGACCCGCGCCGCCCGCCGCCGAGGTCACCCGCAGATCGGCCTCGGCCCGCACCCGGGCACCGGCCGTCCCGTCGGACACCAGATAGGCCGGTGCGGAGCCGCCGCTGTGGGTGACGTACCCGCCGGAGTCCGCCTCGCTCGCGGCCGACCAGGCCCGGGTGCCCGCACCCCGTGCCCGCCAGCCGGTCAGGGAACCGTCGCCGAAGTCGCCGCCCGCGTCCCACTCGGTGACGGGGGCCCGCTGCGGGCCGGTGGACGGTCCGGCCCCGGCGCGCACCACCGGCCAGCCGTCGATCCAGTCCAGCCGGTCGACGAGCATGGGCCGGCGGCTCAGTGTGCGGTCGATGCCGTCGACGCGGTCCAGGTCCGGGTCGTCGGCGGGGACGGCGTGGTAGAAGAGCCAGTCCTGGCCGGCGAGGTCGGTCTGGAGGGAGTTGTGGCCGGGCCCGATCCACCGGTCGCCGCCCGCGCCGACGACGACACCGCCCTTGCTGCTCGCGGCCATCAGGTCGACGCCCCGGTCGTCGGTGAAGGGACCGGTGGGGCTCGTCGACCGGCCCACCTTGACCTGGTAGCCGCTGTAGGCGCCGTCGCAGCAGCCCGCGTCGGAGTAGAAGAGGTAGTAGCGGCCGTCGCGCCGGACCACGAAGCCGCCCTCCATGCGGCGGCCCTGCGCGACCTCGGTGACCTCGCCCTCGATGCGGGTGCGGTCCGCGTTCATCCTCGCGACGCAGATGGTGTCGTAGCTGCCCCAGTACAGATACGGCTGCCCGCCGTCGTCGGTGAACTGGGCCTGGTCGATGTCGCCGGTGGCGCAGCCGCTGTCGGGGTCGAGCACCGCGCCCCGGTCGGTCCACGGACCGGTCGGCGTCGGGGCGGTGGCCACGCCGACGGTGTCCTTGTCGGGAACGGAGTAGTAGAGGCTGTAGCGCCCGTCCGCGTAGCGGATGTCGGGGGCCCACAGCCGGGACCCGCCGTGCCAGGCGGGCTGGGTGTTCGGGGTGAACACCTCCCCGGCGTACTCCCAGTGCGTCATGTCCGCCGACCTGAGGACCGGCAGCATCCGCTCACCGGTCTCTCCCCGCGTCTGGAAGACGGGGTTCTGGGTGCCGTACGCGTACCAGTAGCCGTCCTTGCCGCGGATGACCGCCGGGTCGGGGAAGGTGTCGACGGTGCCGGCCGTCACCGGGTTCTCGTACGTCGTCGTCGCCGCGGGCACGGCGGCGGCCCGCTGGGCGGGCGGCAGGGCGGCCAGCAGCACACCGGCCAGCGCGGCGGCCACCTGGACCGCGCGGATCCTTCTTCGGTTCATTCCCGCATGTACCCCTCTACTCGAAGGAACTCAGCGTCGGGTCGTAGTCGGACGCGCCGATGTCGTACATCGGTGTCATCCAGTGGTAGAAGTTGTCGCCGCGCTCGCGCAGCAGGTCGTACAGGCGGCGCATCATGCGGCGCCGCACGGCCTCGAACTCCGGGTGGGTGTACCGGTTGGACAGCTCGTGCGGGTCGGCGTCGAGGTCGTACAGCTCGTTGACCGACTCGGGGTTGACGACGAGCTTGTAGCGCTCCTCGCGCAGCATCCGCTGCGGGTAGGGGAAGTGGTGGCCGTGGAACTCGGCCAGCAGCTCCTTGGGCCACTCCGGCTCCTCGCCGCGCACCAGTGACAGCAGGGAGCGGCTGTCGGTGGCGGGGGAGGGGTCGGCGCCGGCGAGTTCCAGGACGGTCGCCGTGCAGTCGGTGAGGGACACGAACTCGTCCCGCACCCGCGGTTGCTGGCCGGGCACCCGCACGATGCCGGGGATGCGGTAGATGTCCTCGTACATCGCCGGGCCCTTGTCGTGCAGCCGGTGGGCGCCGGTGAACTCGCCGTGGTCGGCGGTGAAGAACACCGAGGTGTCGTCGGTGAGGCCGAGTTCGTCGAGGCGGGTGAGGATGCGGCCGATCTGCTCGTCGATGAGGGTGACGTAACCCCAGTAGACGGCGATGAGTTTGCGGGTGACCTCGATCGGCATGGTGTCGAAGGTCCAGTGGGCGCTGTAGTTGCGCTGCACGGGCGGTTTGCCCTCGAAGGTCTCCGCGATCGACGGTGGCAGCTCGACCAGCTCCGGGTCGTACATGTCGTAGTACTCGTCGGGCAGCAGGTACGGCAGGTGCGGGCCGAAGAAGTGGGTGGCCAGGTAGAACGGGCGGCCGTCGGCGGCGAACTTGTCGAGCTGCTCGACCGCCCGGGTGGCGAGGTAGTGCTCGAAGGTCGCCTCCACCGGCTGCTTGAGGCGGGCGGCGAGCAGGTTGCCGGGGTTGCCGTTGGGGGTGGTGCCGCGCACGAGATCGGTGATGCGGTACGGCGGCAGCCCCCGTTCCTCCAGGTAGGCGAGGTAGTCGGGGTGGTCCACGGGGTTGTGCCAGCCGGGCAGGTCGGGGCCCTCGAAGCCGTAGGAGGCGGCGTTGCGGTGGGTGCCGACGTGCCACTTGCCGACCAGGCCCAGCTGGTAGTCGCGTTCGGCGAGCGCGGCGGGGAAGGTGAAGGCGTCCTCGCGGAGGTCCTCGAGGTAGCCGACGTTGCGCTCGTAGTTGGCGAGGAGCCGGTGGCGGAAGGGGGCCTGGCCGGTGAGGAGGCTGGCGCGGGCCGGGGTGCAGATGGCGGTCGGTGTGTAGAAGCGGTCGAAGCGGGTGCCGGTGGCGGCGAGCCGGTCCAGGTTCGGGGTGGCGACGTGCGGGTTGCCGTAACAGCCCAGCGTGTCCACCCGGTGCTGGTCGGTCATGAGGAAGAGGAGGTTCACGCGCCCGCCTTCGTGTAGAGGTCGGCCGTGTAGAACGAGTCGGCGGCGGGCGCCTTCTTCAGCTGGCCGGTACGCACGAAGAAGTCGCTCATCCCGTCGAGCCACTCGCCGACGGTCCCGTCCTTCGTCTTCGCGACGAGTTCGGCGGTGGTCAGTGTCTCCACGTTGGCGGCGTCCGCCCTCACCTTGTCCACGGACACCTTGAGCAGCTTCGCGGCGAGTTCGATGGACTCGTCCTTGTGCGCGGCCCGCCAGTCGTTGGCCTCCTGGAGGACCTTGATGACCTTCTCGTTGGTCGCGTCCTTCACCTCGTTCCCGGCGACGAACGCGGTGGGGAAGTCGCCGCCGATCTCCTTGGTACTGGCCACCTCGACCAGATCGGGCACCTTCTCCTTGATGGTGGGGATGAGCGGGTACCAGATGCCCGCGCCGTCGATCTGCCCGGAGGAGAACGCCGTGACGATCGTCGTCGCGTCCATCACCACCTTCTGGATGTCGTCCATCGTCATCCCGGCCTGCTCCAGGGCCAGGTTGAGGACCATCTCGCCGGACGTGCCCTCGGGCACCCCGACCTTCTTGCCCTTGAGGCCCTTGATGTCGCTGATGCCGGGCTGCGCGATGACCCGGTCCGCGTAGGTGAGGGTGTTGATGGCGACGATCTTCGACTTGCCGGACGCGGGCAGCCACATGGCGCCGGGGCCGATGTAGCCGTAGTCGAGATTGCCGGTGCCGAGCGCCTGGATCTGGATCGGCCCGTTGACGAAGACCTTGTACGAGGCGGAGATGCCGTGCTTCTTCCACAGGCCCTGGTCGTCGGCGATGGCGAGCAGGCTGGCCCCGTTGTAGTCGGCGATGTAGCCGAACCGGACGCCGGCACCGTCGCCGCTCCCGCTGTCGTCGGAGCCGCAGGACGCCACGGAGAGGGAGAGTCCGGTGACGGTGAGTGCCGATATGAAGCCGCGTCGGGACATGGGCATGACAGAGTCGTCCTTAAGGGGTGCGGGTGGGGTTGAGGGAGGGAGGAGAGAGGAGGGTCAGGCGGCCGGGCTCTGGTGGTACACCGAGTGCCACACGTCGTTGCGGATGCGGGCGAACTCCGGTGACAGCCGCAGGTCCTCGGTCCGCGGATAGGGCAGGTCCACCTCGATGATCCGGTGGATACGGCCCGGCCGGGCGGCCATGACGATCACACGGCGGGCCAGGTACACGGCCTCGTCCACGTCGTGCGTGATGAACATGACCGTGCGCTTGTCCCGGGTCCACGTCTCCAGGAGCTGGTCCTGCAACTGCACCCGGGTCAGCGCGTCCAGCGCACCGAACGGTTCGTCCATCAGCAGCACCTCGGGATCGACGGCGTAGGCCCGCGCGATGGCGCAGCGCTGCTTCATACCGCCCGAGAGGGTCTTCGGCAGCGCGTCCGCGAAGTCGGTGAGACCGACCAGGTCGATCGCCCGCTCGGCCCGCCGCCGGCGCTCGTCCGCGGAGAGCGAGCCCAGCTTCAGCCCGAACTCGACGTTGCCGCGCACGGTGAGCCAGGGGAAGAGCGCGTACTGCTGGAAGATGACACCGCGTTCGGGACCCGGTCCGGTGACGTGCGCGCCGTCCACCAGCACCTCGCCCGCCGTCGGCTCCACCAGCCCCGCCGCCAGGTTGAGCAGTGTCGACTTGCCGCAGCCCGAGGGGCCCACGACGGTGACGAACTCCTGGTCGCCGATGTCCAGCGACAGCCCGTCCAGGGCGGTGAACTCGCCGCCCTTCACCGGGAAACGGCTGACCACGTCCCGGAAAGATATCTTGGCGCCGGTCTTGGTGAGAGGCGTGTTCATCGGCGTTCCTGCCATCCGGTCAGACGTCGTTCGGCGAGCAGCAGCAGCCGGTCCATGAGGAGTCCGATCACACCGATGGTGATCAGCCCGACGAAGATCGTGGGTATGTCGTAGTACGTCTGGGCGTGCATCATCTCGTAGCCCAGTCCCTTGTCGGCGGCGATGAGTTCGGCGGCCACCACCGTCCCCCAGGCGGCGCCCAGACCGATCCGCATGCCGACCAGCAGGAACGGCGTCGCGGCCGGGATCACCACCTTGAGGAAGACCACCCGGTCCGGGGCGCCGAGCACCCGGGCGGCGTTGATCAGCGTGCGGTCCACGTCCACCACCCCCTGGAAGGCGGCCACCACACTGGAGAGGAACGCCGCCAGGAAGATGACGAACACCTTCGGCGTCTCGCCGATGCCCATCAGCACGATCGCCAGCGGGATGATCGCGAGCGGCGGCACCGTACGGAAGAACTGCACGTACGGCTCCAGCAGGCCGCGCGCCAGCGGGTACCAGCCCATCACGAACCCCACCGGCACGGCGAGCAGCGTGCCGAGGGCGAACCCGAGGAACACGCGGCGCAGGCTGGCCAGCGCGTCCGTCGCGAGCGTGCCGTCCTTGACGAGCTCCACGGCGCGCGAACCGACCGAGAGCGGACCGGGGACGTCCACCAGATGGGTCGCGGCGGCTGCCGCCCACACGGCGACGCCGAGGACCATCGCGACGAGGTTGAGGAGCAGCGGGTGCGGGGAGCGCCGGCCCCGGCGGCGGACGGACGCGGCGGGCGTCTTGTCGGGTGCGGTGATCACAGCCATGGCGGCCTCTGCGGGTGCGGGAGGTTCACGGTCACTCCAGGGAGTCCGGCGCGGGATAGCGGTCGAGGAGAGGGGATTCGTGCAGGACGAGGGCGATGGCGCCGAGCGCGCCGCCCGCCTCGCCGAGGGTCGCGGCCCGCAGGTCGGCCCGGGACCGGGAGATCGGCATCAGATGGGCGAGCAGGGCCCGTTCGACGGCGGTGAAGAGCACGGGACCGGCCTCGGCGAGTTCACCGCCGAGCACCGTCACGTCCGGCCCCACCGCGTTGCACACCGCGGCGAGGACGGTGCCGACCCGGGTGCCGACCGTCGTCAGGACACGGGCGGCGGCCGCGTCGTCGGGCAGCGCGGCCAAGAAGGCGGGCAGGTCCGGTGCGCCGGCGCCATGGGCCTCCAGGACCGCGCCGATCGACGCGACGGTCTCCAGGCACCCGTCCTTGCCGCACGAACATCGGCGCCCGTCCGGCTCGGCCGTGATGTGGCCGAACTCCCCGGACAGGCCGTGTGCGCCCCGGTGCAGGGTCCCGCCGGTCACCAGGCCGCCGCCCACGCCGTGCGACAGCCGCAGGTACAGCACGTCCTGCACCCCGGCCGCCGCACCCCACGTCGCCTCGGCCAGCGCGGCCAGACGGGTGTTGTTGTCGACGAGGACGGGGACGCCGAAGCGCTTGCGCAGGAGGAGGGGGAGGTCGGTGCGGGCCGGAGTGCCGGGGGCCCGGTGCTGCGGGGCCCCCGGGCGGGGCGCGTCCTCGGCGTCCGCCGTCAGGTCGTCGACCGGGCCGACCACGCCGACGCCGATGCCGCTGAGGGCGCCGAGGCGCAGCGCCCCTCCGGCGAGCCGCGCCACCAGCCGCTCGGCCAGGTCGACCCGCGCCTCCCAGCCGAGGCCGGCGGAGTGCGCCTCGCTCGCCGAACCGATCACCTCGTGCGCGACGTTGACCGCGGCGACGTG
Organism: Streptomyces sp. CRN 30; assembly: GCF_034105845.1. Taxonomy (NCBI): domain Bacteria; kingdom Bacillati; phylum Actinomycetota; class Actinomycetes; order Kitasatosporales; family Streptomycetaceae; genus Streptomyces; species Streptomyces sp. CRN 30. The sequence goes on from NZ_JAVRHI010000439.1 coordinate 46,939, forward strand.
CACCGCGCGCCGGGCGAAGTCGATCCCGATGACCTGCCCGGCCCCCGGGTGCAGGCTCAGCGTCTCGACCGGACGGCCCCGCCGCCGCTCGGCGGGCGCGGGCGCCGTGGCCACCACGGCGCCCCCGTCCATGAGCGCGACGACGATGTCGTACAGCGTCGTACGGGACAGCCCGCTCAGCTTGCCCAACTCGGCCCGGCTGAGCGGGCCGTGCGTGCGCAGCAGACGCAGGACGAGTTCCTCGTGCCCGCGCCGCAGCCGGGCGAGGGGTCCCCGGGGTCCCTGGTGGTCGGAAGCCATGCCGTCAGGATGGGAGCGCCGCGCTTTAACGTCAACAGTCCGGAATAAATCAGCGGGCATCCTTCACGAGGCCGCAACGGTGCGCAACAAAGCGACGGGAACGGCCGGAACGGCCGGCCGGCCGGTTCAGGCGTCGCGTACGCAGCGGAAGCCGAGGTTGCCCGTGCTGCTGTCCGGTGTGTTGGAGGTGCGCGCCGCGACCCGGTAGCGGTTGCAGTACGAGTCGTGGCACAGGTACGAACCGCCGCGCATCACCCGCGCGTCGCCCCGGCCCGGACCCTTGGGATTGGTCCGGGGCCGGGTGCCGTGCTCCGTGCCCCAGTGGTCCGCGCACCACTCCCAGACGTTGCCGGCCACGTTGTACAGCCCGAACCCGTTGGGCTCGTAGGCGTCCACGGGCGCGGTGCCGCGGTAGCCGTCCTCCGCCGTGTTCTTGGTGGGGAAACGGCCCTGCCAGATGTTGCAGCGGTGCTCCCCGCCCGGGGTCAGCTCGTCGCCCCAGGGGTAGCGGGCCTGCTCCAGCCCGCCGCGCGCCGCGTACTCCCACTCCGCCTCGGTGGGCAGCCGCAGCCCCGACCAGCGGGCGAAGGCGGCGGCGTCGTTCCAGGAGACGTGCACCACGGGGTGGTCGGCGCGGTCGCCGACCGTACTGCCCGGTCCCTCGGGCGCGCGCCAGTACGCGCCCTCGACACCGCACCACCAGGGCGTCTGCGGCGGGCGGGGGGCGCCGCGCCGCAAGGTGCCGGGGAGGAACCCGGCGAACACGTAGGACCAGCCGAACCGTTCGGCCTCCGTGACGTGTCCGGTGGCGTCGACGAAGCGGGCGAAACGGGCGTTGGTGACCGCGTGCGCGTCGATCAGGAAGGGCGACACGGTCACCGGGCGGACGGGGCCCTCGCCGTCCTGCGGGAAGCCGTCCCGGTCGGCGGTCCCCATGAGGAAGGTGCCGCCGTCGAGGCGGAGCATGCCGGTGCCGGTGGACCTGCCGACGGTGAGGCTCACCGGGACCGGCGCGGGAAGTGTCGGGCGCGCGCCTCCCGACGGTGCGCAGCAACCGCGCGGCTCCGCCTCGGATCCCGCCACCTGACCTCCCGCATCGGACCGTTGGATCATGCACCGAGGCTACGACACGGGCGGGGGCGTCCCGCGCTCCGCGGGGGACTGGATGCGCAGGCCCGGCCTGCGGCGGTGGACGGTCAGGTACGTCATCCCGTCCGGGCCCGCCCGCACGCCCCGCGCCGATCCGTGCGGCAGCCAGGTCAGGCCGCCGGGGCGCAGGGCCTGGAGCGGACGGTCGTCGGTGTCGGTCAGGGTGCCGTCGCCGCCCAGGACCAGCAGCAGGACATCGAGGTCCGGCTCGGTGTGCGGGGCGACGCGCGCCGCCGGGGGGAGGTGGACGACGTTGGCGTCGAGCTGCCTGCCGCTCTCCGCCAGCTTCCAGAGCGCGCCGGACGGGGCGTCCGGCAGGGCCGCGAGCGCGGCGGTGTCGCACAGGAACCGGGGGAGGGGCGCGGTGGGGTTCTCGTCGTCCGCCGTCGTCATCCGTGTCACCGTCCGCCGTCGTCGTGTGTGTCGTACCGCACAGGATTCGAGTCGACTCCCAAAGACGAATCTAGCATGCGTATTTGCTAGCCTCAGGGATGTGCGGCTGACGAAATTCACCGACCTGGCCCTGCGTTCCGTGATGCGCCTGGCGGTGGTGAGAGACGGAGACGATCCGCTGACCACGCGGGAGGTGGCGGACACCATGGACGTGCCTTATACCCACGTGGCCAAGGCTGTCACACGTCTGCAGCACCTCGGCGTCGTGGAGGCGCGGCGCGGTCGCGGCGGCGGCCTGGCGCTGACCGAACTCGGCCGCAGGTCCTCCGTCGGCTGGCTGGTCAGAGAGTTGGAGGGGGACGGCGAGGTCGTCGAGTGCGAGGGTGACGTGCCGTGCCCGCTGCGGGCCGCCTGTCGGCTGCGCGGCGCGCTGCGTGCCGCGCAGGAGGCGTTCTACGCCGCTCTCGATCCGCTGACCGTCGCCGACCTGGTGTCCTCGCCGACGGGCCCGGTCCTGGTCGGGCTGTCGGTCCGCCCCGTCACGTAGAACGCGTCGCGCGTGCGCCGGTGTCATCGGCGTCGATCGGCGCAGGTCCGGTCCGGCTCGATCCACACAACAAAACACGAAGATCATTTACCAATTAGGAGTCCACTGTGCTCTCCGAACAGTCCGCCCCCGTGATCCGGGCCACCCTCCCGGCGGTCGGCGCCGCCATCCAGGACATCACCCGGCTCTTCTACCGCAAGTTGTTCGCGGCCCACCCGGAACTGCTGCGGGACCTGTTCAACCGGGGCAACCAGGCCAACGGGGAGCAGCAGCAGGCCCTCGCCGGATCGATCGCCGCGTTCGCCGGGATGCTGCTGGAGCACCCCGACACCCGCCCCGACTCGATGCTCTCCCGGATCGCGCACAAGCACGTCTCGCTCGGCATCACCGCCGACCAGTACAAGATCGTGCACAAGCACCTCTTCGAAGCGATCGTGGAGGTGCTCGGAGACGCCGTCACCCCCGAGGTCGCCGCCGCCTGGGACGAGGTCTACTGGCTGATGGCCAACGCGCTGACGGCCGTCGAGGCACGGCTCTACCAGGAGGCCGGGCTGCCCGCCGGCGACGTCCAGCGGTCCATGGAGATCGTCACGCGCACCGAGGAGACCCCCGACTCCGTCTCCTTCCTGCTCCGCCCCGCCGACGGCAGCCCGGTGCGGCCGTTCCGCCCCGGCCAGTACGTCAGCGTCCAGGTGACGCTGCCGGACGGCGCCCGGCAGATACGCCAGTACAGCCTCTCCTCGGCCCCCGGCCGTCCCGAGTGGCGCATCACCGTCAAACGCGTAGCCGCAACCGGCGGTCCGGACGGCGAGGTCTCGTCCTGGCTGCACGCAGGCGCCCGTGAGGGTGACGTCCTCACGGTGTCCGCGCCCTTCGGCGACCTCGCCCTGGAGCAGGGTGACGGACCGCTGCTGCTCGTCTCCGCGGGCATCGGCGTCACCCCGATGGTGGGCATGCTGGACCACCTCGCCGCCACGGGGTCCACCCGGCCGGTGACCGTCGTCCACGCCGACCGCGGACCGGCCGACCACGCCCACCGCGAGGAGCAGCGCGCGCTCGTCGAGGCGCTCCCGGACGGCCGCCTCCACCTCTTCTACGAGGAACTCGGCGACGGGGCGCCGGAGTCGGCGTCGGCCGGCCGCGCCGACCTCGCCGCCGTCGACCTGCCCGAGGGGCTCACGGTCTACCTCTGCGGTCCGGTGCCGTTCATGCGGGCCGTCCGCGGTGACCTGCTGCGCCGGGGCGTACCTGCCGAGTACGTCCACTACGAGGTGTTCGGACCCGACCTGTGGCTCGGGGAGCAGGGGGAGCAGGGCGAGCCGGAGGGGGCTGCGGCGTAGCGCGAGCGAGGCGGGTGAGTGGGAGGCGGTGAGTGGGGGAGGCGGTGAGTGGGGGTCGCTGAGCGGGGTGCGGGTCGTCAGGACCGGTCGGACCGACCGGACCACGCTGCCCAGCGGCCGTCGCGCCGGGCCACCGTGATGTCGCGCCCGAAGCAGGCGGTGAGCCGGTCGTCGGTGAGCACCTCGTCCACGGGTCCGCGGGCGAGGACGCGGCCCTCGCGCAGCAGCAGCGCGTGGCCGACGACGGGCGACAGCTCCTCCAGGTGGTGCGTCACCGTCACGGTGGCCAGCCGCGGACGTCCCTCGGCCAACTGGTGCAGGGCCTCGATGAGGTCCTCCCGTGAGGGCAGGTCGAGGGCGTTGAACGGCTCGTCCAGAAGCAGCAGCGCCGGGTCGGCCATCAACGCCCTGGCGATGAGGACCCGGGCCCGCTGACCGCCGGAACACACGCCGAACGGGCGGTCCGCCAGCTCCTTGATGCCCAGCTCGGCCAGGAGTTCGTGGGCCCGCTGCCGGACCTCGTCGTCGTACATCCGCCACAGCGGCTGCACCGTGCCGGTGTGGCCCGTCAGGACGACGGCGTGCGCGCCGAGGCTGTCCGGCACCCGCTGCGCGGAGGAGACGTGCCCGATACGGGCGCGCAGTTCGCGCACGTCCACCCGGCCGAGCCGCGCGCCCAGCACCTCGACGCTGCCGGCGGTGGGGTGCGTCAGTGCGCCGAGCAGCCGGAGCAGGGTGGTCTTGCCGGCGCCGTTGGCGCCCAGCAGCGCCCAGTGCTCGCCGGACCGTACGGACCAGTCGACGGCGTCGAGGATCACCTGGTCGGTCGTGAACCGGCGGACACTGACGTCCCGGAGCAGGACGACGGCCGCGTCCCGGTCGTTCTCCACCGTGCCCACCGTGCCCACCGTGCGGTCCGCTGTCTCCTCGGCCATGTGCGCGCTCCTTCCCGGCTCCGGACGGCGCCGTCCGTGGGGCCACGGTAGGTGTACGTGGCATGTTGTCGCCGGGGTGTCCGAGTCCTGGACGGGCGGGGGTGCGTCGCCGGTGCCGGCGTGCGGCCGGCGCACCGCGTACCATCGTGCGGTTCGCGCCCGCCCGCCGAGTACCGTCCCGAGGATCGTCTTCCCTTGTCCGCCGTCCTGCCGCCGCCTCGCACCCACGCCCGACTGCTCGACCGGGAGCACCTGGTCCGTACCGAGGACGGTGTCCGTCTGCACGCCCTGCTGTGGCGGGCCGGTCCCGGCTGGCGGATGGTGTCCAGCGCCGTGCTGGGCGGGGGGATCGCCGAACGGGAGTGGGTGCTCAACGCGCAGGTCGCCCACGGCTACCGACGTACCGATCCGGCCCGGCACCTGGCCGGACTGGCCCGCGCCGCCGGGGCCGAGGGGCCGGGCGTCGGTCTGATGACGGCCGCCGAGGTGGCCGATCCCGGCTACGCGTGCGACGGGGGAGCGGAGGCCGTGGCGACGGCCGGCATCTCGGTGCGCGGCTGGGCGGCGTCCCCGCAGGACGGCACCCCCGGCGCGGCCCCGCCCGGGACGATCAACATCGTCGCCGCCGTCCCCGTGCCGCTGACCGACGCCGCTCTGGTCAACGCGGTGATGACGGCCACCGAGGCCAAGACGCAGGCACTGCTGGACGCGGGCCACGACTGCTCCGGCACCCCGACGGACGCGGTGTGCGTCGCGGCCCGTGCCCCGTACCCCGGTACGGAACCGCACGCCTTCGCCGGTCCCCGCTCCGAGTGGGGCGCCCGCCTGGCCCGCGCCGTCCACATCGCCGTCCTGCTCGCCCTGGGGGCGGATAGGGAGGCGGCAGCGCGGTCCTGAACCCTCGCCGGGTACACGGCCGTCCCCGCCACCGACTCCACGGACCGTCGGTCTCACGACAGGTCGATCAGCCGCTCCAGGGACGTACCGTCCGCCCAACGCCGCAGCAGCCCGCCGTCCATGAGACGGGTGCCGGTCCGGTGCCGGGCCCACCGGGCGTCCCGGTCGGTGAACGTGCCCCGGTGCACGATCAGCCGCAGCGGCGGCTCGGTTCCGGCCCGCCGGGGCCTCAGGTCGGGCGGGTCCTCGTCGGGCAGCGGCTCGGCGACCGGACGGAACGCCACCTCAAGCCGGTTGCCGCGAGGGTGACGCGCCCGGACCCGGGGCCGTACCCGTTCGGCGGACGGTGGCAGGACCGACCAGCCGTCCCTGCGCAACATGCGGCACACCGCCAACGCGAGCCCGGCGGCGTCCAGTTCGGCGATCTCCTCGGCGGTGTAGAGACCGCGACGGCGCCGGGCCGGCGGGCGCAGCCGTCCGACGACGACCGGCACGACGACGGCGAGCAGCGCCAGGAAGACGGACGGCACCACGACGCCGAGGGAGCGGTAGCCCACCACGAGACCCGCGACGCCGGCACACAGCAGCAGGACGCAACCGGTCAGTGCCGGGAGCACCTCGCGCAACTCCGGTCCGTGCCGCCCCTGCGCCCGCAGCAGTCGCACCGCTTCCCGTCGGCGGGCCCGGCGGGACAGCTGCCCCTCGGTCGTGCTGCCGGTCGTGCTGCCGGTCGTGCTGCGCCACGATGTCACCGGAGCCGGCCCCCCTGCTCCCCGCCCGTACGGGCCCACGCCTGTGCGGCATACGAGCCAGACATACCCCGCGCGGGCGGGCCGTCGTCGACGCGGCTCGCTTTCGGTCAGCTTTCGGCCGAAACAGTGGTAGCGGCGGGCGTTTGCGCGTCGAGCGAGTGGCAAACCGATGTCCATGACTGAACCGAACAACAACACGAATCAGAAGACCGACCAGAAGACCGATCAGAAGACCGATCAGAAGACCGACGCCGCCAAGGCGACCGCGGCGAAGGCGCGGAGCGGTGCCGACAAGGCCACCGCCCCCGCGACGCAGACCGCGAAGAAGGCCGCGGACAAGGCCGGTGACGCGGCGTCAACGGCCGGTTCGGGTGCCCAGCGCGCGGCCGGTGCGGCCTCCGGCGCCGCCCAGACGGCCGTCAAGGGTGTCGAGGCGGGCCGCCAGGCCGTCATCGCGACCACGGGTCAGGTCGCCGGGGTCGCCAAGACGGCCTGGACGGTGATAGCCCACCGCAAGCTCGTCGCCGCGGGTGTGGGAGCCGGGATCACCGCGCTGACCGCCGCGTCCTACGCGGTCGGCCGTCGCTCGGCGCAGCACTCCCACGGCCCGGTCACCCGCCTCACCGGCGGCCGGATCTGACCCGCGGACCCGGACGGCCACGACGCGCCCCCCGGCCCGCCGCGGGCCGGGGCGGGCCCGTCGTCCCTCCGCAGGGGCGCGCCGCGAGGCTCCCACCCCCACCTCGGAGCGCACGCCCCCTCCCCCCGAGGGAAGATAGAGCCGCTACCCCTAGCAGATTCGACGCGGAGGAGCGGTCGCATGCAGCATGACCGAGCCGGTGAGCCGGCCGGACCCGAGGACCTGATCGACGTAGCCCGGCTGGTGACGTCGTACTACGCCCTGCGTCCCGACCCGGCGGAGCCGGGACAGCGCGTGGCGTTCGGCACGTCCGGGCACCGCGGTTCGTCGCTGGCGGCGGCGTTCAACGAGGATCACATCGCCGCGACCAGCCAGGCCATCTGCGAGTACCGCAGGGACCAGGGCACCACCGGCCCGCTCTTCCTCGGCGCCGACACCCACGCCCTGTCGGAGCCGGCGCGGGTGACCGCCCTGGAGGTGTTCGCCGCCAACGACGTCACCGTGCTCATCGACGAGGCGGACGGCTACACGCCCACCCCCGCGGTCTCCCACGCAATCCTTACCCACAACCGGGGCCGTACCTCCGGCCTCGCCGACGGTGTGGTGGTCACCCCCTCGCACAACCCGCCCGCCGACGGCGGCTTCAAGTACAACCCGCCCAGCGGCGGCCCGGCCGGTTCGGACGCCACGTCCTGGATCCAGGACCGCGCCAACGACATCATCGCGGCCGGGCTGAAGGACGTACGCCGGATGCCGTACGAGAAGGCCCTCGACGCCCCCGGCACCGGCCGCTACGACTTCCTCGGCACCTACGTCTCCGACCTGCCCGCCGTCCTGGACCTGGACGCCATCCGGTCCGCGGGTGTGCGTATCGGCGCCGACCCGCTGGGCGGCGCGTCCGTCGCCTACTGGGGCCGTATCGCCGAGCAGCACCGCCTCGACCTGACGGTGGTCAACCCGCTCACCGACCCCACCTGGCGGTTCATGACGCTGGACTGGGACGGCAAGATCCGCATGGACTGCTCGTCGCCGTACGCGATGGCGTCGCTGATCGAGCGGCGGGACCGGTTCGATATCGCCACCGGCAACGACGCCGACGCCGACCGGCACGGCATCGTCACCCCGGACGCCGGACTGATGAACCCCAACCACTACCTCGCCACCGCCATTTCCTACCTCTACGCCCACCGCGCCGAGTGGCCCGCCGACGCCGGGGTCGGCAAGACGCTGGTCTCCTCCGGCATGATCGACCGGGTCGCCGCCGACCTCGGCCGGCGGCTGGTCGAGGTGCCCGTCGGGTTCAAGTGGTTCGTGGACGGACTGGTCGACGGTTCGCTCGGCTTCGGCGGCGAGGAGTCCGCGGGCGCGTCCTTCCTGCGCCGGGACGGTTCGGTGTGGACCACCGACAAGGACGGCATCATCCTGGCCCTGCTCGCCTCCGAGATCACCGCCGTCACCGGCAAGACGCCGTCGGAGCACTACGCCGCGCTCACCGCGCGGTTCGGTGAGCCCGCGTACGCCCGGATCGACGCCCCGGCCACCCGCGAGGAGAAGGCGCGCCTGGCCAAGCTCTCCCCGGCGCAGGTCACGGCCGACACCCTGGCGGGCGAGCCGGTGACCTCCGTGCTGACCGAGGCGCCGGGCAACGGCGCGTCGATCGGCGGCATCAAGGTGTCCACCGAGAACGCCTGGTTCGCGGCCCGCCCCTCGGGCACCGAGGACGTCTACAAGATCTACGGTGAGTCCTTCCGCGGCGCGGACCACCTCCGGCAGGTCCAGGACGAGGCCAAGGAGGTCGTCCTGGCCGCTCTCGGCGGCTGACCCCGCGCCGACAGCGCCGCCGACCCGTCACGGTCGGCGGCGCTTTTTCACACCCGTTCATTGAACGTTTCAATGAGTGTCGGTCGATCATCTTCTGTGTGAAGTCTTGACGCCACCTGTGCCTCGCCTTACCGTCTCCGGCGACTTGCTTAAACGTTTCAAAGGTTGCGCTGTCCGTTCGAAGGAGCACGGCACTTGTCCGCACACCGCACGTTTCCGAGACCCTCCCGCCGTGGGGTCATCGCCGCCGCGTCCGCCGCCGCGGCCGTCACCGCCCTGCCGACCGCCGCCGCCCCGGTCGCCGCGGCGGCGGCCACCGAGGCCGCCGAGACCGCGGGCGCCACCGGACCGGCCGGCCCCGGCCCCGCCCTCGCCCCCTTCGCCCTCTCCGAGGTCCGGCTGCTCGACGGCCCCTTCCTCGCCAACATGCGCCGCACCTGCGCCTATCTGCGCTTCGTCGACATCGACCGGCTGCTGCACACCTTCCGCCTCAACGTCGGCCTGCCGTCCACCGCTGAGCCCTGCGGCGGCTGGGAGGCGCCCGACGTCCAACTGCGCGGCCACACCACCGGCCACCTGCTCAGCGCCCTGGCCCAGGCGTACGCCGCCACCGGCGAGGCCGTCTACGCGGACAAGGGCCGCGCCCTGGTCGCCGCGCTGGCCGCCTGCCAGCAGGCCGCTCCGGCGGCGGGCTTCCACCGCGGATACCTCTCCGCCTTCCCCGAGTCGGTCTTCGACCAGCTGGAGGCCGGCGGCAAGCCCTGGGCGCCGTACTACACCCTGCACAAGATCATGGCGGGGCTGCTCGACCAGTACCGGCTGGCCGGGGAGAAACAGGCGCTGACCGTCCTGCTGGAGATGGCCGCGTGGGCCGACGCCCGCACCGCGCCGCTGTCCCACGAGCGGATGCAGACCGTGCTCAAGGTCGAGTTCGGCTCCATGAACGACGTCCTCACGCGGCTGTACCAGGAGACCGGCGACCCCGCCCACCTGCGTACCGCCCGGCGCTTCGACCACGAGGAGCTGTACACGCCGCTGGCGGCCGGACGCGACGAACTCGCCGGGCGGCACGCCAACACCGAGATCGCCAAGATCGTCGGCGCGGTCCCGGAGTTCGAGGCGACGGGGGAGCGGCGCTACCTCACCCTCGCCGACACCTTCTGGACCGCCGTCGTGCGCCACCACTCGTACGCCATCGGCGGCAACTCGGACAAGGAGCTGTTCGGCCCGCCCGACGAGATCGTCAGCCGGCTCTCCGAGGTCACCTGCGAGAACTGCAACAGCTACAACATGCTGAAGCTGGGCCGGCACCTCTTCCTGCACCGGCCGGAGCGCACCGAGTACATGGACCACTACGAGTGGACCCTGTACAACCAGATGCTCGGCGAGCAGGACCCCGACTCCGACCACGGGTTCGTCACGTACTACACCGGACTGTGGGCCGGTTCGCGGCGCGAGCCCAAGGGCGGCCTCGGCTCTGCCCCCGGCAGCTACAGCGGTGACTACGACAACTTCTCCTGCGACCACGGCACCGGCCTGGAGACCCACACCAAGTTCGCCGACACGGTCTACTTCCGTTCTCGCGAGGGGCATCCGCCCGCGCTGTACGTGAACCTGTTCGTGCCCTCCGAGGTGCGCTGGGAGCAGACCGGTGTGACGGTGCGTCAGGAGACGGAGTACCCGTCCGCCGGACGGACCCGGCTGACCGTGACGGCCGGACGGGCCCGGTTCGCGCTGCGGCTGCGGATACCCGGCTGGGTCGCCGACACCGGCTCCGCCCCCGTGCTGAAGGTCAACGGCCGCACCGTCGGCACCCGGCCGCGCCCCGGCGCGTACGTCTCGCTCGACCGCCAGTGGCGTACCGGCGACACCGTCGAACTGACCCTGCCCCGCCAACCCGTCTGGACCCCCGCGCCGGACAATCCGCAGGTGACATCGTTGTCCTACGGTCCGCTGGTCCTCGCGGGCGAGTACGGCGACGAGTCCCTGGCCACCATCCCCACGATCCGCCCGCGCACCCTGCGCCCCGCGGCGGGACGGACCGTGGAGTTCACCGCCGTCGCCGACGGGCGCACGGTGACCCTGCGGCCGTTTAACGAGGTGCACCACCAGCGCTACAACGTCTACTGGGCGGTGACCCCGCGCCAGGGCCGGGAGCGGGACGTCGTCCGCTACCCCCTCGACGAGGGCACCGGCACCACGGGCACCGACGCCACCGGCGCGTTCGGCGCGGCCACCCTCGCCGGCGGCGCGGCCTGGACCGGAGACGGCGACGGTACGACGGCCGTGGCACTGGACGGCACGGACGGCCACGTCGCCCTCCCCGCCGGGCTGCTCGCCGGCCTGAACGAACTGACCGTCAGCGTCCGCGTACGCGTCGACGCCCTCGCCGCCTCGGCCCGCGTCTTCGACCTCGGCTACCACAAGGAGACGTACCTCTTCCTCGCCGCCACCACCGGCGCCGGCCGGGCCCGCGCCGCACTGCGCGTCGCGGGCATGGAGGGCGAGGACGTCGTGGACGCGGCGGGTCCGCTGCCGGTGGGCCGCTGGACCCACGTGGCGCTGACCCTCGGCGGCGGCACCGGCGTGCTGTACCTGGACGGCGTCGAGGCCGGCCGCAACCCGGCCATGGTCTCCGGACCGCTGCTGCTCGGCGCGACCGCCCGCAACTACCTGGGCCGCTCCCAGAACACCACGCACCCCTATCTGCGCGGCGCGGTGCGCGACTTCCGGCTGCACAACCGCGCCCTGTCCGCCGCGGACGTCGCCCGTCTGGCCGCGGGCTGAGACACCCCGCTCCCGCAGCCGCCGCCCCCTCCCCGTTCCCTTAAGGACCACCCATGCCCGAAACCCCCGAATTCCCGCTGTCCAGACGCGGTTTCGTCGTCGCGGCCGGTGCCGCCGGCACCGTCGTCGCCACCGGGCTCCCCGCCCGCGCCGCCGCTCCCGGCACCCCCGCCGCAGCGGCGTCCGCCGCCTCCGCCGCGGGCTTCTCCGCGCGCGCCTTCACCGACCCGCCCAAGGACAGCCGCCCCACCGTCTACTGGTACTGGAACGGCCCCGTCACCCCGGAACTCGTCGACCGGCAGATGGCCGACCTGCGCTCCAAGGGCATGTACGAGGTCATCCTCTTCTCCTTCGACAACGACGCCATGCAGCCCGCCTTCTTCACGGAGGGCTGGTTCGACATCGTCGGACACGTCCTGCGCACCGCCGAGAAGACCGGCATGCGGGTGTGGCTCTTCAACGACGACCACTTCCCGAGCGGCCGCGCCGGTGAGTACATCGTCAAGGGCGGCACGGTCGGCGGCCGCACCTACCCGCCCCGTCCCGACCTCCGCCTGAAGGCGCTGTGGCGGTCCACCACCGTCGTCGAGGGCCCGGCCCGCGTCGACCTCGGCCGCAGCACCGGCCTCGGCGTACAGGCGGGCGCGCTCGTCGCCGACGCCGCGGTCCTCGACGGCGCCGCCGCCCTGCGCGGCGGTGACGGATGGACCGACTACACCGTCACCGGCAGCGCCAAGGCCGACCACACCGCCGCCGGCCTGGTGGTCCGCGCCTCCGCCGACGCCCTCGACGGCTACGCGGTCACCTTCGACCAGAGCGGCGTCACCACCGTCACCCGCCTCGCCCGCGACGCCGACCCCGTGGAACTGCTGCGCAGCACCCGCACCGACGGCTTCAACAAGACCAAGTTCCACACCGTGGCCGTCACCGTCAGCGGCGACCGGCTCTCCGTCACCCTCGACGGCAAGGACAAGGGCTCCGTCACCGACGACCGGTACGCCGCCGGCAGCGCGGGCGTGCGGGCGGTCGGCGACGAACGCGGCCTGTGGGACACGTTCACCGTCACGGCCGCCGACGGCACCGCGCTCCACACCTCCGCCTTCGACGACCCGGCCGCCGCCGGTGACTTCCCCGACCGCGACGCCCTCCCGCTCACCGCCGTCGCCGCCGCGGCCCGGCCCGCCGGCACCACCGACGTCACCGACCTGACCGAGCGACTCGGCCGCACCTGGCAGGTCCCCGCCGGACGCTGGCAGATCGACCTCTTCGGCGGCACCCCGCTCATCGACGACAGCCAGGGCTACAGCCGTTCCTACGTCGACCTCCTCGACGACGAGCCGGTGGAGCTGTTCCTCGACATCGTCCCCGGCGAGTACCACCGCCGTTTCGGGCGGTACTTCGGCAACGTCGTCCCCGGATTCTGGGACGACGAGCCGTTCTTCGCCTCCGCCGAGGCCCACTTCAAGCGGCTGCCCTGGTCACCGACGCTGGAACGGGCCCTGCGCGAGGTGGACGTCGACCCCGGCGTGGCCTACGCCGCCGCCTTCGACGACCTCGGCCGCCCCGGCCGCATCGCCCGGGGCCGCTACTGGAGGGCCGTCTCCGACCGCTTCGCCCGCTACTTCGAGAAGCAGGCCGACTGGTACGAGCGCCGCGACGTACAACTGATCACCAACCCGCTCTACGACGAGACCTCCCCGGCCAAGCGCATCCCGACCACCGGCGACCTGCACAAGGTCAACCAGTGGGCGCACGTCCCCGGCGGTGACATCATCACCGCCGAGTACGTCGCCGGGGAGCAGACCATGCTGCCCCGCAACCCCGTCTCCGTCGCCCACCAGATGGGCCGCGACCGGGCGCTGATGGAGATGTTCGGCAACATGGGCTGGCAGGTCACGCCGGGCTTCGTGCACGCCACCGTCGGCGCGCAGGCCGCCCGCGGTGTCAACCTCACCGTGCTGCACGCCCTGTGGACCGACGAGAAGGTCGTGTACTTCCCGCCGCCGTTCGGCCCCCGCGCCCCCTGGTGGTGGGGGATGAAGCCCCTCGCCGAGTGGATCGGCCGGGTCATGGAGGCGGGCCGCGGCACCTCCGCCGCGCGCACCGCCCTGCTCCAGCCGCAGCGCGCCGCCGAGCAGTGGACCGGCACCGACCGGCAGGGCGAGGTCGACGGCGCGCTCTCCGACGCCGCCTACGCCCTGGAACGCGCCCAGGTCGACTTCGACCTGCTGCACGAGGGCGCCCTCACCGGAGACGGGGAACTGCTCGTCCACGCCAGGACACGCGGCGGCCGGCTCGCCGTCGGCGCGGCCCGCTACGACCTGGTGGTGGTGCCCCTGACACCGGTCCTGGACGCGGCCGGCATCCGCGCCCTCGGCTCCTTCGTGCGCGCGGGCGGCACCGTCGTCGCCGTCGGTGACCTGCCCGCCGACGACGCCGACGGCAACGACCGGTCCCTGGCCCGCGCCCTCGCCGACCTGTTCGGGAACGCCGTACCGGGCAGCCGGAAGCTGGGCGCCGGGCGTGCGGTGCGCGTCGCCGACACCACCGCGCTGGGCGCCGCCGCGCACGACGCCGGGGCCGCCGCCGCCCTCCTCGACCCGCCCCGGGACGCGATCCGGGTACTGCGCGTCACCCGCGGCCGGGACACCGCGTTCCTGCTCAACAACGAGAGCGGCGCCGACGTCGGGACCACCGTCACCCTCCCCGTCACCGGCGCCCCCGAGCTGTGGGACCCGGCGACCGGCGAGACCGGACCGGCCCCGCTGTACCGCTCCTCCAAGCGGGGCCTGCACATCCCGCTGGTGTTCGAGCCGTACCGGACGCATGTCGTCGTCGTCCGGCACGACGGGCGAGCCGGACCCCACCTGACCTCCGCCCCGCTGCCCGTCCTCGACGTACGCCGCTCCGGCCGCGTCCTGCGGGCCACCGTCGAGGCCGCCGCCCCCGGCACCCACCGCCTCACCGGCACCGACGGCGGCCACACCTACCAGGGCACCGTCCGCGTCACCGACACCCTCGCTCCGCTCACCGTCACCGGTGCCTGGACCCGCACCCTGGAACAGGACGGCGCCGTCCCCGTCACCGGCCCGCTCGGCAGCTGGACCGAGACCGCGCCGCTCTTCTCCGGCAGCGCCACCTACACCACCACCGTCGACGTCGACCGGGCCCGCCTCGACGGGCGGCGCGTGCTCCTCGACCTCGGGGAGGTCCGGGACATCGCCGCCGTGACCGTCAACGGCACCGCGCTCCCGACGCTGCTGTGGGCACCGTTCGTCACCGACGTCACCCGGCTGCTCGTCCCCGGCGCCAACCGGCTGGAGGTCCGGGTCGCCAACACCCTCTCCAACGAGCGCAACAAGCCGCTGCCGTCCGGCCTGCTCGGCCCCGTCGCACTCCGCTTCCACCGCCGCGCCACCGTCGACCTGACCCGTGTCTGACACCCCTCGGGACACCGAGCCGCACCCCGTGAGGAACCGCATGCCCAGACCCCGTCCCGCGCTCGCGCTGACCGCCGCCGCGACCGCCCTCGCCACCGTGCTGGCCGGCGCGACCGCCGCCGGTGCCACGGCCACCACCGCCATCAGCCCCGTCCACCCGCGCACCCAGTACCTCCGGCAGGCCCTGGGCATCGACGACACCACCCCCGACCTCAGCTGGGAGACCACCGCCCGCGCCACCGGCGTCCTGCAGTCCGCCTACCGGGTGCAGGCCGCCACCTCCCCGGAGCGGCTGCGCGCGGGCCGCCCCGACCTGTGGGACTCCGGCAAGGTCCGCTCGGCGGTGCCGGGAACGACGTACGCGGGCCGGGAACTCGGCTCCCGCACCCGGGTGTACTGGCGGGTCCAGCTCTGGTCGCAGCGCGGCGGCGCCTCCGGCTGGAGCGGTACCGCCGTCTTCGAGACCGGGCTGACCCGGCAGTCGGACTGGAACGCGGACTGGATCACTCACCCCGACTGGCGGCTCGGTGAGCGCGATGTCACCCCGGTCGTCGTCAAGGTGCCCCGGACGACGTCCCGCTACGTCCGCCTCGACGTGACGAAGCTGGGCCTGCCCCTCGCCGAGACCTTCCCCGCCGAGACCTGGCGCCTTCAACTCGGTGAGATCGACGTCCGGGACACCACCACCGGCACCACCGGGCTCGCCCAGGGGGCCGCGGTCACCGCCTCCGAGACCAACACGGTCCGCAAGACCTGGGAACCCGCCCTCGCCGTCGACGGACTGCCCAACAGCGCCCTGCAGACGGCGGCCGGCTACTCCAGCGCCGCGCACACCGGCGCCGACGTCTCGGACACACCCGTCACCCTCACCCTCGACCTGAAGTCGGCGAAGACCTTCGACGAGGTGGCGCTCTACCCGCGGGCCGACGTCCTCACCGACGACGGCCGCGTCCCGCACTTCCCCGTGGACTACACGGTGTCGAGCGGCGACGAGGCGGCCGGAGCCTTCACCGAACTCGCCCGCGTCACCGGACAGCGGCCGCCGGAGCCGTACCTCCCCTCCGGACTGCCGCTGCTCACCGACGACTTCACCCTGCCCGCCGGCGCGGACAAGAAGGTGCGCGGCGCCCGCCTCTACATCGCCGGACTCGGCATCTACGACGCCACCGTCAACGGCGAGCCCGTCGGCGACGCCGTCCTCGAACCCGCCAACACCACCTACGACGAGCGCGTCCAGTACGCCACCTACGACGTCACCGACCGGCTGCGCAAGGGCGCCAACACCCTCGGTGTCGCCCTCGGCAACGGCATGTCCAACGTGGTCTCCACCGCCGACCGCTACCGCAAGCTGTACGGCAACATCAGCGACCCCAAGCTCATCGCCCGCCTGGAGGTCACCCTGGCCGACGGCACCACCCGTACCGTCACCAGCGGCGACGGCTGGCGCACCGCGCTCGGCCCCACCACCTCCTCCAACTGGTACGGCGGAGAGGACTACGACGCCCGCCGGGAGATCCCGCACTGGGACGAACCGAGCGGTGACCGCCGGAAGTGGGAGCACGCCGTCACCGTCGCCGCCCCCGGCACCGCCGGCCGGCCCGCCGAGCTGAGCGCCCGCGAGACCGAACCGATCCGGGCCGTGGAGACCCTGAAGGGCAAGGAGGTCGACGGTGCCGACGGCAGCCGCGTCTTCGACCTCGGCCGCAACATCGCCGGCTGGCCCGAGATCACCGTGACCGCCCCGAAGGGCACCACGATCCGCGTCTACCCGTCGGAGTCCCTCAAGGACGGCCACGCCTTCCAGTCCGTCTCCAACGTCGGCTCCCCGCTGTGGGACAGCTACACCACCGGCGGCGGCCGCGACGAGTCGTGGCACCCGAGCTTCAGCTACCACGGGTTCCGCTACCTGGAGCTGAAGGGCGTCCCCGACGGCGCGAAGATCACCGTGCGCGGCAAGGTGCTGCGCACCGACAACGCCTCCGCCGGGACCTTCGACAGCTCCGACCCCCTCATCGACGGCATCCACTCGCTGATCCGCGGGGCGATCGAGGGCAACATGATGAGCGTCCTCACCGACTGCCCCAGCCGCGAGAAACTGGGTTGGCTGGAACAGAACCAGCTGGTCTTCGGCGGCCTCGCCGGCAACTACGACATGCGCTCCTACCTGCGGAAGATCGTCCGTGACATGGCCGACGCGCAGACCGCGGAGGGCCTGATCCCGAGCACCGTCCCCGAGTACACCAGCCTCCCCGGCGCCTACCGCAACGACTCCAACTGGGGCGGCGCCTTCGTCCTCGTCCCCTGGCAGCTGTACACCACGTACGGCGACAAGGAGACGCTCACGACGTACTACCCGCGCATGAAGGAGTACGCGGCCTTCCTGGAGACGCAGGTCTCCGGCGGCATCCTCGACTACGGCCTCGGCGACTGGTTCACCCCGGACAGGACCTTCCCGCGCGCGGTGGCCGGCACCTTCGGCTACTGGCGGGTCGTCGACGCCCTGAGCCGCGTCTCCGAGGTCCTCGGCGACGAGGAGGCCGCCGCCGGGTACCGCGCGAAGGCCGACGCGAGCGCCGAGGCGCTCGCCGCGAAGTACTACGACACGGCCACCGGCACCTTCGGCGGCGGAGGCCAGGGCGCCGAGGCGCTCGCCCTCGACATGGGCGCCTACCCGGCGGGGGAGCGGGACCGGCTGCTCGCCCACTTCACCGCCTCGGTCGAGGACGCCGGCCACCACCTGCAACTCGGGGAGATCTCCCTGCCCAGCGCCTTCCGGGTGCTCTCCGGCGCCGGACGCGACGACATCGTCCACGAGATCGCCACCCGGACCACCAGCCCCAGCTACGGCTACCAGGTGCTCGCGGGCAACACCACGCTCGGCGAGTCCTGGGACGGCGGCCCCGGGCAGTCGCAGAACCACTTCATGCTCGGCGCCATCGACTCCTGGTTCACCACCCGCGTCGCCGGCATCGACCAGACCGCGGACTCCGTCGGCTACCGGGAGCTGCTCATCGCCCCGGCCGTGGCGGGCGACCTCACCTCGGCCTCCGGCTCGTACCGCACCCCGTACGGCACCGCCCGCACCGACTGGCGACGTGACGGCGACCGCTTCCGGCTCACCCTCGACGTCCCGGCGGGCAGCACCGCCGAGGTCCACGTGCCGACGGACGGCGGCCGGCCCACGGCCCCGTCCGGCGCCCGCCCGGTGCGCGTGGAGGGGTCAGTGGCGGTGTACGAGGTCGGCTCCGGGCACTGGAGCTTCCGCTCCACCCTGCCCGGCGCCTGACAGCGGCGCCCGTGAGAAGGCGGGTGTGCGCCGGAACGAGCTGGGCACCCGCCTCCCGCGGGAAGGTGCAGGGGCGTGGCGGTACGGCAAGGGACGGCCGTACCGCCACCCGCACGCCGGTCAGCCGGCGGCGTACGCCACGACCTTCCCCGGGTTGAACAGGTGCTCCGGGTCGAGCGCGTCCTTGATCGCCCGGTTGAGGTCCAGCACCTCGGGACCCACCTCGGCGCTCAGCCCGTCCCGCTTCAGCAGCCCCACCCCGTGTTCGCCGGTGACGGTGCCGCCCAGCTCCAGGGCCTCCGCGATGATCTCGTGGAACGCGGCCTGCGCGCGCCGCCGGGCCGCCTCGTCGCCGGGCGGCGTGATCAGCAGGGGGTGCAGATTGCCGTCCCCGGCGTGGGCGATGTTGGCGATCAGCGTGTCGTGCCGCTCGGCGATCGCGTCGATGCGGCCCAGCATCTCCGGCACCGCCGCCTTCGGCACGCAGATGTCCTCGGTGAGCACCGGGCCGAGCCGCTCCAGCGCCGGGTAGGCCAGACGCCGCGCCTCGAAGAGGGCGTCCGCCTCCCGCTGGTCGGTGGAGCGGACCGCGTAGGTCGCCCCGCCCGCCTCGAAGCAGCGGCGCATCTCCTCGGCCTCCAGGTCACCGGCCGCGCCCGGCGCGTCGGTACGGCCGAGGAGCACGACCTCGGCCTCCGTGGACAGCCCCATGCGCTTCCACTCGTCGACGGCCTTCAGACAGTGCCGGTCGACCAGTTCCAGGGCCGAGGGGGTCAGCCCCGCGGCGGCCACCGCGGCGACGGCCCGCCCGGCGTCCACGACCGACGAGAAGTAGCCGGCCACGGTGTGCTCGGGCTGCCGCGCCGGGCGCAGCCGCACCGTCACCTCGGTGATCACCCCCAGGGTGCCCTCGGAACCCACCAGCAGCGAGGTCAGGTCGTACCCGGCGACGCCCTTGGCGGTGCGGCGGCCGACCCGGACCAGGTCGCCGCGGGCCGTGACGAACTCAAGGCCCAGCACGTAGTCGCGGGTCACCCCGTACTTCACGCAGCACAGGCCGCCCGCGTTGGTGGCGACGTTGCCGCCGATGGTCGACCAGGGGGCGCTGGCCGGGTCCGGCGGGTACCACAGCCCCCGCTCGGCGCAGGCCGCGCGCAGCGTCTCGTTCACCACCCCCGGCTCGACCACGGCGAGCCGCTCGACCGGGTCCAGCTCCTTGATCGCCGTCATGGCCTCGGTGGACAGCACCACGCAGCCGTCCACCGCGTTGGCACCGCCGGACAGCCCGGTGCCCGCGCCGCGGGTCACCACGGGCACCCCGTGCTCCCGGCAGACCGCGACGGTACGCCGCACCTCCTCGGCGGTGCGGGCGCGGACCACGGCGAGCGGTGTGCCGTAGGGCGCCCATTCGGCGTGGTCGTGGGCGTACCGCCCGGTGGCGTCCGGGTCGGTGAGGACACGGCCGGGCGGCAGTGCGCGCAGCAGGTCACCGGCCGGTCCCTCGGGAATCGTTTCATCGTGCATGGGTCTCACGCTACGACCCGTGCAGCGCGACCGTCAGCCCACGGATCTCGTACCCGCCTATGGCGTCCCGGAAGGCGACCCGCGGCGGCGCGGCCATGCGGATGCCGTCGAGGGCGGTGAGCCGGCTGAGGAAGACGTCGGTCTCCAGCAGCGCGATGTGCGCGCCGGGGCAGCGGTGGGGGCCGTCGCCGAAGGACAGGCCGGACCGTCCCGGCCCGCTCTCCAGGACCCGGTCCGGGCGGACGAGCAGCGGATCGGTGCCGACGGTTCCCGGGTCGGTGTTGGTGTCCTCCAGGAAGAGTTCCACGCACTCGCCGGGGCGGACGGCCGCCGGTCCGTCCGGTGTGCGCAGCTCCAGCGTGGTGGTGGCCCGGCGGCGCAGCCGCGCCACCACCGGCTCCAGGCGCAGCAGCTCCTCCAGCACGGCGAGGCGTCCGGTCTCGTCCGCCGCGCGGTAGCGCGCCATCAGCGCCTCGTCCGTGAACAGGTGCCAGGCCGCGAGGGAGACGAACTCCCGGGTGGTGACCATGCCGGCCGCGGCGAAGGTCAGGCACTCGCCGAGGATCTCCGCGTCCGAGCAGCCCTCGTCGATGAGGTGCGAGATGAGGTCGTCGTGCCGGCGGCGGCGGTGGGCGCGGGCGGCGGGGCGCACGTCGGCGAGGTAGACGCGCAGCCAGTTGGTGTTCTGCCGCACGAACCAGTACAGGCCGCGCGGGCTGGTGAGACCGGGCTCGCCGAACTCCTCCGGGAAGAACCGCTCCAGCCTCCGGCGGATGCCGGGGCGGCCGTACTTGAGGCCCACCACCTCGCTCACCACGCCGATGGCCAGCTCGAAGGCGAGGTCGCCCAGACGGGCCGTGCCGGCCGCGCGCACCTTGGCGATCTGCTCCTCGGCGATCCGCACCATCGGCTCGCGGTAGTGCTCGTCCACCCGGCGCGGGGTGAAGAAGCGCGCCGTCCGGCGCCGGTGTTCGCGGTGTTCGGGGCCGTCGCGGTAGAGCACGGGCCGCCGGATGCGCGGCGGGAGCTTCTCCACGGTCTCGACGCCGAGTCCGGCCTGCACGGTGCCGGGGCCGCGCAGCAGCTCCCGCGCCACGTCGTAATCGTGCACCTGCCAGGTGCCGTCGGCGGCGCGGCTGACCGGGCAACCCGGCCGTTCCCGCCCGGTCGACCTTGCGTGCGGAACCTCGGCCGTCACTCACCGGCGCCTCCCCCTGCCTCGTGGCGTGCCGTGCGGTGCGCGTCGTCGCGCGAGGCACAGCATCCGGCACGACGGGGCCCGCCCACCAGACCGCGTCGGCTCTCACCTCACCCGCTCCGCCGTAACTCCGCGCCGGAGTACGGGGCGACGCCGTCAGCGGATCAGCAGCAGGACCAGGGCGACGGTTCCCCAGGCGAGGACCACGGCCCGCAGCGCGGCCTGCGGCAGCCGGCGGCCGAGTCCCGCCCCGGTCCGGCCGCCGACCGCCGAACCGGCCGCGAGGAGCAGCACCGCCGTCCAGTCGAACTCCGCCGCGTACAGGAAGAATCCGGCGGCGACCGTGTTCACCATGCCGACCAGCACGGTCTTGAGCGCGTTGAGCCGTTGCAGCGAGTCGTCGAGGAGCGCGCCCATCAGCGACAGGTAGACGGTGCCCTGCGACGCGGAGAAGTAGCCGCCGTACACGCTGGCGAGCGCGAGACCCGCGCTCAGTGCGGGACCGCCGTCCTGCCGGGCGGCACGGCCGGTCCGGCCGCGCCGTTCACGCATCCGCGCGTTGAGCCGGGGCTGCACCGCGACCAGGACCAGCGCCAGCCCCACCAGCACCGGCACGATCATGTCGAACGCCGCACCGGGCAGCACCAGCAGCAGCCAGGCCCCCACCAGCCCGCCCGGCAGGACACACGCGCCGAGCCGCAGCACCCGGCGGCGCCGGCCGCGCAGTTCCCGCCGGTAGCCGATGGCCCCGCCGACCGAACCGGGGACCAGGCCGAGGGCGTTGGAGACCGTGGCGGTGACCGGCGGCAGCCCGACGGCCAGCAGGACGGGAAAGGTCACGAGCGTCCCGGACCCGACGACGGTGTTGAGCGCGCCGCCGACGACACCGGACAGCAGAACGGCGGTCATCTCCAGCGGCGTCATGACACGGGAGCGGCGGAGGGGGAGTGGGCAGGACGCATGAGACGGACGGTAGCCCGCCGACGGTTCGGTGCCCGCCGAAGGGTGCCGCACACTCACCGGAACACCGCGTCACCCCCACAGTTCGTCGCTGACGCAGATCCGGGCGCCCATGTTCCGCTCCATCATGCGCAGCGCGGCGTCCGCGAGATCCGGGTGGATGTGGGCGACGGCGTCCCGGGGGACGACGACGTCCAGGTGACGGATGTGCGCGTCGAGAGCGGAGTACAGCACGCACTGCTCGGTGACCTGACCGGTCAGCACCAGTTCCCCGATGCCCAGTTGGTGGACCAGGTAGGTCAGCGGCGTCTCGAAGAAGATCGAGTGCCGGGCCTTGACCACGAAGAGGGACGCGTCGTCGGGACGCAGCGGTTCGACCAGTTCGGCGTGGGGTCCGGCGAGGGCCTTGTCGAGGAGTTCGCCGTGGTGCGAGCGCCACTCACCGAAGTTGTCGTTGACGTAGATCACCGGAACGTCCGCGGCCCGCGCCCGCTCCAGCAGGCCGGTCAGGACGGGCACCACGGCCCCGGCCGAGGGCAGCAGGTGTTCGGCGTCCTTGTGGTCATAGGTGTTGATCATGTCGATGACGACCAGCGCTGTCTTGCTCATGCACCCCAGGGTTCCCCCCTGTGTACGTCCCAGCGACCCGGGCGCCGATCACCCGCCGGACCGGCACCTTGTCCGTCCGGCCCCCCCCGTCCGGCGTACGGCGGCCCCGTCGCTGTCGGGCACCGGGCGTGACGTGGTGTAACAGTCTGTCCATGATGTGGTCACGAAACGATGAGACGGCACAGCACGGCACCGCGGTCCTCCGCGCCGCCCGGCACGTCCTGGTCACGCTGACGGCCGCGGCGGCGCTCGCCGCCCCCGCGGCCCCCGCCGCGGCCGGAGCGGTCCCCTCCGGGCCCGACTGGGACGCCATCGCGGCGTGCGAGTCGAGCGGCGACTGGAAGGCCAACACCGGCAACGGTCACTTCGGCGGGCTCCAGTTCACGCAGTCCAGCTGGGCGGCGGCCGGCGGGCTCGCGTACGCCCCCCGCGCGGACCTGGCCACCCGCCGCGAGCAGATCGCCGTGGCCGAGCGGCTCGCCGACCTCCAGTCCATGTCCGCCTGGGCCTGCTCCTGGGCCGGGTGAGTGGCGCGGTACCGCCGTTGAGGTGATTTCCGCACTCCCCGGCGCTGACGGCGCGGCGCCGGGGATATCGACGAAGGCATGAGTTCTGTGCGACGTCTCTTCTCCCCCCGTACGGCGGCCGCGTTCTGTGCCCTGGGAACCTCCGCCCTCTTGCTGACCGCCTGCGCCGGCACGGACACGACGCGTGCCGATGTGGCCGCCGCGGCTCCGACCAGCCCGTCCGCCGGTACGGGCATGCCCTCCGGTGCCTCGACCGGCCCCTCGGCCGCCTCGACCGGTCCGTCCTCCTCGTCGTCCTCCCTCACCGAGGACCAGGCCCAGCGCGAGAAGCTGGTCCCCAAGGCCAAGGTGACCTGGGACAAGGCCGCCGACATGGCCGTCAAGGAGGTGTCCGGCGGCAAGCTCACCCAGATCGAGCTGACGAGCGCTTCGGACGACGAGTCCTCCAGCGCGAGCCCTTCCGGTGACGCCTCAGCCGAGTCCGGCTCGCCCAGCGCGAGCAGCCCGGCGCCCGCCCCGTCGGCCGGCGCCCCGGTGTGGGCGGCGAAGGTGGCCGCCGAGGACGGGACCCTGCACGACGTCCACATCGACGCCGTCACCGGCAAGGTCTTCAAGTCGGAGACCGACGCCGACCAGGACGCGGACGACAAGAGCGAGATCGCCGACCGGCTGAGCAAGGCCGACCAGACGGCGGAGCAGGCCGCGAAGGCCGCCACCGACAAGGCCCAGGGCACCGTCACCGGTGTCGAGCTGGACGAGAACGACGACCAGAAGCTCATGTGGTCCGTCGACGTCGTCAACACCGACAACTGGAACAAGACCACCGTCGATGTCGACGCGGGCAGCGGCGACGTCCTCAGCCAGCACGTCGACCGCGACTGACCGGACCACTTCCCGAGACCGGCCCGTGCCGCCCGCGTCCCCGCGGACGGCACGGGCCGGTCCGCGTGCGCCGTCGCCACCGGCGTGTCCGGCTCGACGAGGTCCGGATCTCGACATCTCGACGGCCTGTGCTGTTCTGTGCTGTCGGTCGAGTGAGAGCCGAACGACCAGGAGACCCCCATGACCTTCCCCGCTCCGCTGCGCGGCGTCGTCCCGCCGGTCCTCACCCCGCTCACCCCGACGGGTGAGGTGGACACCGCCTCGCTGCGCCGCCTCACCGAGCACCTCGTCGGGGCGGGGGTGCACGGCCTGTTCCTGCTCGGTTCGAGCGGCGAGGCCGCCTACCTGACCGACGCCCAGCGGCGCACCGCGCTTAAGACGGCCGTGGCGGGCGCGGCCGGACGCGTCCCCGTCCTGGCCGGGGTCATCGAGACCACCACCGCCCGGGTACTGGACCGGGCCGCCGACGCCGTCCGGGCCGGGGCCGACGCGCTGGTCGCCACCGCGCCCTTCTACACCCGCACCCACCCCGTCGAGATCGCCGACCACTTCCGCCGCGTCCGCGCGGGCGCCGGCGTCCCGCTCCTCGCCTACGACATCCCGGCCGCCGTCCACACCAAGCTGCCCCGCGACGTCGTGCTCGGCCTCGCCGCCGACGGCACCCTGGCCGGCCTGAAGGACTCCAGCGGCGACGAGGGCTCGCTGCGCCGCCTGCTGGTCGACCCGCGCCGCCGCGCGCCCGGCTTCTCCGTCCTCACCGGCTCCGAACTCACCGTCGACGGCGCCCTGCTGGCCGGCGCCGACGGCGTTGTGCCCGGCCTCGGCAACGTCGACGCGCACGGCTACGTACGGCTCTACGAGGCCGCCGCGGCCGGGGACTGGGCCGGGGCCCGCGCCGAACAGGACCGGCTCGCCGCCCTGTTCTCGCTCACCGAGGCGGGCGACCCCGCCCGCATGGGCGCCAGCTCCTCCGCGCTCGGCGCCTTCAAGGCCGCTGCCCGCCTGCTCGGCCTCATCGACTGCGCCGCCACCGCCGCCCCGCAGGTCCCGCTCGACGACACCGCCGTCGCCCACGTCCGCGCCCGGCTCGTCACCGCCGGACTCCTCTGACACGCATCCGCACCGGACCCGCCATGCCGACCGCGCGCACCGCCCCCGTCACCCCTCCCTGGTACCGCGAGATCACCCGGGAGAAGTGGAAGTCCTTCTTCGCCGCCTGGATCGGGTACCTCCTCGACGGCTTCGACTTCGTCCTCATCACCCTCGTCCTGACCGAGATCGCCGACGACTTCGGCCTGTCGGCCGTCGAGTCCGCGAGCCTGGTCTCCGGCGCGTTCGTCACCCGCTGGCTCGGCGGCGCGGTGCTCGGCGCCCTCGGTGACCGGTTCGGCCGCCGCAGCGCCATGGTGGCCAGCATCCTGCTCTACTCCGTCGGCACCTTCGCGTGCGGCTTCGCCTGGGACTACACCAGCCTGTTCACCGCCCGGCTGCTCATCGGCACGGGGATGGCGGGGGAGTACAGCGCCAGCGCCACCTACGTCCTGGAGAGCTGGCCCGCCCGGCTGCGCAACCGCGCCTCCGGCTTCCTCATCTCCGGATTCTCCCTGGGCGGCGTCCTCGCCGCCGAGGTCTACGAGCACGTGGTGCCCGGCCACGGCTGGCGCTGGCTCTTCTACATCGGCCTGCTCCCCGTGGCCGTCGCGCTGTGGGTGCGCCGGGCCCTGCCCGAGGCCGACGACTGGCAGGAGCGGGTGGGTGGAGCGGCCGAACGCCCCAACCCCTTCCGCCCGCTGTTCACGGGCCGGCGCCGGGCCACGCTCAACACCGTGCTGGCCGTCGTCGCCACCGGGTCGCTCTTCGCGGTGTTCACCCCGCTCGGCGAGGGCCTGGTGCCCGTGCTGTCCGTCGCCGCCGCGGCCTGCCTGACCGCGTTCGCCGTGCAACTGGGCGGCCGCAAGAGGTGGTTGCTGTTCGTCGCCCTGTGCGTCACCGTGTTCTGCGCGTTCCTGTACAGCTGGCCGGTGCAGGCTCTGCTGCCCACCTACCTCAAGACGGAACTCGGCTACACCCCGGGACAGGTCAGCGACGCCCTCTACTTTGCCGGGTTCGGCACGATGGCGGGCTGCGTCGCCACCGGCTTCCTCGGCGACCGGTTCGGCACCCGGCGGACGTACGGCTGCACCCTGCTGATCGGCACGGCGTTCGTCTTCCCCGTCTTCGCGGTCCGCGACAGCCCGGTCGGCCTCGGGCTGCTGCTCTTCCTGCTGCTCGCCTGCGCGCAGGGCGTCTCCGGGCTGCTGCCCAGGTACATCGCGGGGCACTTCCCGACCGAGACCCGCGCCGCGTCCCTCGGGTTCACCTACAACGTGGGGGCGCTGGGCGGTGCCGTCGCCCCGGTGCTCGGCGCCCGGCTCGCCTCCGGGATGTCCCTCGGCCAGTCGCTCGCGGTGCTCACCTTCGCGCTGACCCTGGTGGTGGTCCTGCTGATCGGCTTCGACGTGCCGGCCCGCCTCAACCGGCTCATCGACCCCGAGGCCGTACCGGACCACCTCGTCACCGAGGCCGCGACGGCGGCCGGCCCGCGGGACGGCGCGCCGCCCGTCATGACCCGGGGCGACGACACCGCCTGACACACCGCCGGTTCAGCGGCCGGAACTGTCCGTCTCCACCACCTCGGACGACTTCGGCGGGTTCACCCCGAGCGAGTCACCGAAGCCGCTGAAGGTGGTGACGGTGTGGAAGTCGTCGCCCTCGTAGACGGACCTGAGCAGGTACGGCTCGCCCTCGGCGGCCACGTGGAAGGTGTACGTGGCGTCCGGGTAGGCGTCGTCGGTGACGGTCAGCTTCCGGGCCGGCTTCCCGTCGATCCGCTCGACCGCGCCCTTCTCGACGGTGCCGAAGGAGGTGAACGGCCGGGTGCAGGACGCGATGCCGCCTCCGGCGCTGTCGGCGCTGTCGGCGTCCACGGGGGTCTTCACCCAGAGCCGCTGGGCGGTGGCGGCCCCGGTGTCGCTCTTCTCCCACCGCTGGAGATAAGCGCTGTCGGGACGGACGTAGTCGGTGGCGCCGATGCGGATCTGCTCCAGGGTGCCGCCCTCGGACCACGTCGTCCGGGAGCTGCACCGGTCATCGAGGTCGGTCACGAGCCGGCTGGTGACGGTGTCGCCCTTCGCGGGGGTGCTGGTGACCTCGATGGTGACCGACGACAGCCCCCGCATCGCGGCGTTGGCGTCGTCGAGGAGTTCCTTGCCGGAGCGGCTCTCCGCCGCGCCGCCGCCCCCGCAGCCGGCCGCTCCCGCCGTGACCAGCAGGCAGAACAGCCCCGTCGCGACCCTGACTCCACTGCGCACCGCAAGCGCTCCCTCGTCGGTTCCCGTGTCCGGTGTGTCACCGTCCGTCCCGGCACGGCGCGGGGAGCCTACCAGGGCGGACGACGGGAACGATCTACCGGCCGGCGCCCCCGCGCACGAGACCGGCGAAGCGCCGGGCCACCGCCCGCCAGACCACCGAGGCGGCGGGCTCGTCCCGCTCCGCCGCGCGGACGAGCGCGTCGGGGTCCGCGCCCCGCCGGCGCAGTTCCGCCGGGTCCCACGACCGGAGCCGGGCCGCGCCCGCCTCGGGATGAAACTGCACACCCCAGGCCGCCGCACCCACCCGGAACGCCTGGTACGGGCAGTCCGCGCTCTCCATCAGCCACACGGCTCCGGGCGGCAGCGCGGTGACCGCGTCCACATGGCGCTCGACGGCCGTCACCCGGCGCGGCAGCCCACGGAAGAGCGGATCGGCGTCGGCCTCGGCCCGCACGGTCAGCGGGGTGCTGCCCAGCTCCGGCGTACCGTGCTCCGCCCGTACGGTGCCGCCCGCGACCCGCGCGAGGAGCTGTCCGCCGAGACAGACGCCGAACACCGGCGTACCGTCCCGCAGCGCCTCGGCGACCAGCTCCCGGGTGGCCGCGAGCCAGGGGGCGCGGTCGTCGTCGTCCGGGAGGTAGCCGCCGCCGAGCACCAGGACACCCGAGTGGGGGCCGGGGCGGCGGGGGACCACGGCACCGTCGTAGGCGCGTACCACCCGCAGCGGCACCCCGTCCGAGACCAGCCAGTCGCCGAAGCGGCCCGGTCCGCCGCCGGGGGTGTGCTGCACCACGAGCAGCGGCGGCACGTCCCGCCCGCCGTCCCGCCCGCCGTCCCGTCCACCGGGCCGGGCGCCACCGCAGCCGCCACCGCCGCCACCGCCGTCAGTCGCCGGAGTCACCGCTGCTCCGTCCGGAGCCGTTCGACCGCGCGGAGCGGCTGAGGACCTCGCCCGCCCCCCTGGTCACGGCGGCGACCACGCGCACCCAGCGCGGACCGCCGCGTTCCGCCCAGACGACGCAGACACAGCCCCCGACGGCGAGAGCCAGTACGACGGACAGGATGAACACGGTCACGGCGGTCCCCCTCGGACGATGGTCACCGGTGAGCACCGGTGATCGGCGTCATCCTGTCAGGAGGGGTCCCGGGCCGTCACGGCAGCGGCGTGCCGCCGGTCGCGTTGACGATCTCCGCGGTGATGTACGACGCCTCCTGCGACGCCAGGAAGACGTACGCGGGCGCCATCTCGGCCGGCTGGGCGGGCCTGCCGATCGGGGCCTGCTTGCCGAACTCCGCCGTGTCGGGGAGCGTCGCGGGGATCAGCGGTGTCCACACCGGGCCCGGGGCGACGGCGTTGACGCGCACGCCCCGGCCGATCACCATCTGGGCCAGCCCCTGGGTGAAGGTGACGATGGCGCCCTTGGTCATGGCGTAGTCGAGCAGCTGCGGACTCGGCTTGTACGCCTGCACGGAGGCCGAGTTGATGATGCCGCCGCCCTCGGGGATGTGGGGCAGCGCGTACTTCGACAGCCAGAACATGCCGTACAGGTTCGTCCGCATCACCCGGTCGAACTGCTC
The DNA here is from genome assembly GCF_034105845.1 of Streptomyces sp. CRN 30. Classification (NCBI taxonomy): domain Bacteria; kingdom Bacillati; phylum Actinomycetota; class Actinomycetes; order Kitasatosporales; family Streptomycetaceae; genus Streptomyces; species Streptomyces sp. CRN 30. The sequence continues at coordinate 75,854 of NZ_JAVRHI010000439.1, forward strand.
CGTGGTGATCGCCTCGATACCGTCGGGCTGGGCCATCTGGTACGCCGCGTTGTTGACCAGGACGTCGATCCGGCCGAAGGCGTCCACGGCGCGTTCCACCAGGGAGCGGCACTCGGTCTCCTCGCGGATGTCGCAGGCGACGGGGATCGCGCGCCGTCCGGCGTCCTCGATCCAGCGGGCGGTCTCCGCGGCGTCGTCCTTCTCCGCCTCCAGGTGGGTGAAGAGCACGTCGGCGCCCTCGCGGGCGAAGGCCAGCGCCACGGCCCGGCCGATCCCCGAGTCGCCGCCGGTGACGACGGCCTTGCGGCCCTCCAGCCGTCCGCTGCCCCGGTAGCTCTCCTCACCGTGGTCCGGAGGCGGGTCCATCGGCCCGGTCCAGCCGGGGTGGGCCTGGTCCTGGTCGGGGAAATCGGGCTGCGGATGCCGGTGGGCGGGGTGCTGCGGCTGGTTCACGGTGCGGCCTTTCCTCATCTCCGGTACGTCTGCCGGCGGGACTGCCGGGTGCCCGTGCCGGGTGTGCCGGAAACGAGTGGGTTCCGCGAGGGACGGGTGACGACGTTTACCGGGACGTGACCGGCCCTGCCTTGCCGTACTCCCAGTAACAAGATCATCATTTGAGGTGAGAGCCTCAGGCAACTTCCGAGGCCGTTTCCCCCGATCCCCATCCCCCGTTGCTGCCGCGGCCCGAAGGTTCGTCGTGCGTGGTCCGCGGTTCCCCCGTGTCCGCCAGGGAGTCCCGCATGCAGTCCTTAAACCGTCCCCAGTCGAGTCTCGCGACCCGCCCCCACTCCCTCGAACAGGCACAGTCCCTGGAGCAGGCCCGCGCGGAGTACGAGGCGCACACACGCGGCTGCCGCCAGTGCCTGGCGGACACGGTGCCGTGCGCCGCGGCCAAACACCTCAGACGCGTGTACAACAACCTGACGCGGGCGGCCCGCCCCCGCCCCGGAGGCCGCTGACCCGTGTGACCTGCGGTGCGCCGGAGGACCTGGCTCCGGTCGGCCGGACGCGGCGGGCCGGGCACGGCGGGCGGCGCACCCGGGTGAGCGCCATGCCACACACCTGATGGTTCCGGTTTTTTCTGGGTAGACGGCTGCCGTAACGGTCGGAGCTCAGGAAGCGGGCGGATCGGATGGACAGGGCTGCCCAGAATGACGGCCGGGTCGAGAACGGACTGGTCTGGATGTCGGCGGCGTACGAAGGAGTGCCGGGCGACATCGCACGGGCGCGGGAAATGGCTCGCGCCTTCCTCGTGCGGCTCAGGCACGAGCACGGGTTCCCGGTGGCGGACCGCGCCGAGGACGTGGTGCAACTGGTGGTCAGCGAGCTGGTGACCAACGCGTGCAAGCACGCGTCCGGTCCCGCGCTGGTGGATCTGACCCTGGTCGACACCCGGGTGGAGGTCTCGGTCCGGGACAGCGACCCCGCGCTGCCGGTGGCCCGGACCGCCGACCCGGCACGGGTGGGCCAGCACGGCCTGGAGATCGTCATGGCCCTCTCCGAGAGTTTCGAGGTGGACCGCGAACCGGTGGGCAAACGCACAAGAGCCGCGGTACGCGTCCTTGACGAGCCGAGGCCGGAAGCTACCGGGCACGGACCGGCGGCCGACTGACCGCCGAGATCTGGAGCCTGGGGTCCGCGGGCCTGAGTCCGGAGTCCGGGGCCCCGGGGGGCTGGAAGCCCGGAGCCCGGAGCCCGAAGTCCGGAGCCGGGGGCCCAGAGCCGGGGGCCGGGAGCCCGAGGTCCGGGGCTTGGAGCCCGGGGTCCTGGGCCTGGAGCCGGGAGCCGGGAGCCGGGTGCCGGGAGCCCGGAGCGGGGGCCGGGTGCCCGGTAAGCCGGGTGGCCCCGTCATCCGCTTCCCCGCCACGGTCCGGCGCCACCGCGCCCACCCCCGCGCCACCGCGTCTGCCCCCGCGCCACCGCATCCGCCCCCGCACCACCACGTCCGCTCCCGCACCACCGCGTCCCGCTCGTCGGCGCGAGGGTGTGTGCGACGGGTGGGGCAGGAGGCGCGGGCGGGGCCGTCGCGACCGGCGGCGCGGACGGCCGGAGGCTTAGCGCCGCGTGTACCTGGAAACGACTACTCCCGAACGGGTGTCGTAGCGACGGCCGGACGGCGCGGAGGGGGTCTTTACGTGAGTGTGCCCTTGTACCTGAGGCCGCGGGTGGAACCACCGCTCGCCTCTCTGCTGAGGGACGGGCCCTTCCTGCACTCACTGGCGGACACCCTGGGATCACCGCTCAACGTGCTGCTCCCGCAGGTCGTCGCCGACAACGCCGAGCGTTTCCGCGCCGTCTACCGCCGTCACCACCTGGCCGGCCGGGTGTACTTCGCCCACAAGGCGAATCGTTCCAGCGCTCTGGTGCGGCGGCTGGCCGCAGCCGACCCGGCCGCCGTCGGCATCGACGTCGCCTCCCTCGCGGAGTTACGCCACGCCCTGGGCAGCGGGTTCACCGGCGACCGCGTCATGGCCACCGGCCCCAAGGACCCGGAGTTCCTGTGGCTGGCCGCCCGGGTGGGAGCCACGGTGAACCTGGACTCCCCGGGCGAGCTGGAGCAACTGGCCGGACTGGTCAGGAAGTTCGGCCTGGCGAAAGTGGACGTACTGGTACGTCTGTCCGGCTTCGAGGCGGACACCGCACACGGCGCCGGCACCCGCGTGCTCTCCCGCCGCAGCCGCTTCGGCACCCCGGTACGGGACGCGGACGCCCTGTGGGCGGCCCTGGAACGGCACACGGACGCCGTCGAACTGACCGGCGTCGCCTTCCACCTGGACACCACCGCCCAGGAGGAGAAGGCCCGCGCCCTGGAGCGGTGCGTGCTGCTCATGGACGACTGCCGGGCCCGCGGCCTGGCACCCCGCGCCGTCGACATCGGCGGCGGCTTCGGCGTCGGCTACGTCGCCGACGCGGGGGAGTGGGAGCGCTGGACCACCGCCCTGAGCGAGGCGGTCCTCGGCACCCGGCCGCCCCTGACCTGGCGCGGCCACGGCTACGGCCTGCGCAACGAGGGCGGCACGGTCCGGGGCGCCGCCGCGCTCTACCCCGCCCACCGCCCCACCGCGGGCCCCGGCTACCTCGACGAACTGCTCACCCGCCCCGCCCCGGTACTGGGCCGCCCGCCCGCCACCCTGCTCCTGGAACACCTCCACGACCTGTACGTCGAACCCGGCCGCGCCCTGGTCGACCAGTGCGGCCTGTCGCTGGCGCGGGTGCTGGACGTCCGGCCCACGCCCGACGGCCCGCCCCTGGTACGCCTCGGCATGAACGCCGGTGACGTGAGCCTGGAGGAGCACGGCGTACTCGTGGACCCGGTCCTGATCCCCCGCCGCGACGAACACCGTGACACGTCCCCTGACGCGTACGGCGCGGCGGCCGGTGACGGTCCCGTCGGCGTCCACCTCGTCGGCAATCTCTGTCTGGAGGCTGATCTGATCACCCGCCGTCTGGTCTTCCTGCCCCGGCAGCCCCGCGCCGGGGATCTGCTGGCCTTCGTCAACACCGCCGGGTACGCGATGGACTTCCACGCCCACCACGCGCAACGGCAGCCGGTCGCCCGGACGGTGGCGGCCGAGCGCGAGGGCGAGTCCTGGCGCTGGTGCCTGGACGAGGACTACTGGCCGATCACACACCCGCAGGGAGTGCCGTCATGAGGTACGACAGCATCACGGAGGCCATCGGCAACACCCCGCTGGTCCGCATCGACCCCGAGGTGCACGGACTGCGCCACATCGACCTCTACGCCAAACTGGAGATGCTCAACCCGTTCGGCTCCGTCAAGGACCGGCCCGCCTGGCACATGGCCCGCCCGCACCTGGAGGCCGCGGCGGACGGCGACGGCACCGTGGTGGAGCTGTCCAGCGGCAACACCGCCAAGGCCCTCGCCCTGCTGGCCGGCCTGCACGGCCTGAAGTTCAAGAGCGTCACCAACCGGATGCGGGTCCCCGAGATCAAGGAGCTGCTGCTCCTGCTCGGCGCCGAGATCGAGGAACTCCCCGGCCGGAGCGAGTGCCTCGACCCCACCGACACCGACGACCCGCTCACCCGCTTCCACCAGGCGCTGACCGAGCCGGGCAGCACCTACCTGCACACCGACCAGTACTTCAACCCGCGCAACGTCGAGGCGCACGCCGAGGGCACCGGCCCCGAGATCGTGAAGGACCTCGACGGACGGGTCCCGGACTGGTTCGTCGCCTGTGTCGGCACGGCCGGCTCCTCCACCGGCGTCGCCCGGGTCCTGCGCGAGCACGACCCGGAGGTCCGGGTCCTCGGCCTGGTCGCCGACAAGTCCGACTTCATTCCCGGTATCCGCACCATCGACGAGGTCCACCAGGTCGGCCTGTTCGACCCGGGGACCTACGACTCCCTCGCGTCGGTCACCTCCCAGGAGGCCATCGACGGCATGATCACCCTCGTCCGCCGCTGCGGACTCCTCTCCGGCCCGACCGGCGGCGCCGCCTACCACGGCGCCGTCCGCCACCTGCGCGCCGTCGACGAGGAACTGGCGGGCACGGGACGCCGGCAGAGCGCGGTCTTCATCGTCTGCGACCGCGCCGAGAGCTACCTCAGCTACGTCCGTGACCGCCGCCCCGAACTCCTCGGCCGGGCCCGCCGCGCCCACGCCCCGGCGGCGGTCACCGACGCCGAGGCCCGCGCGGAGGCTCGGTCCGTCACCGTCGACGAGGCCCGGCAGTGGATCGCCGGGAGCGGCCCCCGCCCGCTCGTCGTCGACCTGCGCGGCCCGCACGCCTACACCGCCCTGCACATCGAGGGCTCCCTCAACATCGTCGACGAGGTCTTCGAGGAACTCCTGCGCGGCGGGCTGCCGTTCAGCAAGAAGACCCCTGTGCTGCTGGCGTGTCCGGTCGGCGAGAAATCCCTGCGCCACGCCGCGCTGCTCACCCGCATGGGCCACCCGGACGTACGGAGCCTGGCCGGCGGGATCGTCGCCTGGCGGGACGCGGGCGCACCGCTGGTGCGGGAATGAGCGCCGTGTACCCGCTGCGCGAGGCGGGCCCCGGCAGCAACGCCCCGCGGCGGCTGCGGGAGGAGTTCCCCATCGTCACCGCCCACCCGGAGCTGGCGTACCTCGACTCGGCGGCGACCTCGCAGAAACCCCGGGCCGTGCTCGACGCCGTACAGACCTACCTCACCACGTCCAACGCCAACGCGGGCCGCGGCACCTACCCGTGGGCCAACCGCACCACCGAAGTCGTCGAGCGCGCCCGGCAGCGGGTCAAGGAGTTCCTCGGCGACCCCGACCCCGCCCGCTCCTCCGTCCACTTCACCAGCGGCACCACCGAGGGCCTGCGCACCGTCGCCCGCGACTGGCTCGTCCCCCTCCTCACCGACGGCGACGAGATCCTGGTCCCGTTCGCCGACCACCGGGCCAACCTGGAACCCTGGCTGGAGGCCCGCCGGCTCCTCGCCGAACGCGGCACGGACATCCGCGTACGGGCCCTGCCGTACCAGACCGCCTCCGGCGACTACGACCACCGCGCCCTCGCCGACGCCGTCACCCCGCGCACCCGCTTCGTCGCCGTCACCCATGTGCACCACGTCTACGGCGGTGACATGAACGTGCACCGCATCCGCGCCGCCGTCGGCCCGCACGTGCCGGTCTGCCTGGACGCCGCGCAGAGCGTCGGCCACCTCCCGGTCGACGTCGGCGACCCCGGCCTCGACGTCGACTTCGTGGTCTTCTCCGGGCACAAGGCGATGGCCCTGCCCGGCACCGGCGCGGTGTGGGCGCGCGACACCCGCGGGCCCGCGCTGCGGCCCGGCGGCTGGCAGGGCACCCCCAACACCGTGGGCATCGTGTCGCTGCTCGCGGCCCTCGACTGGCTCGACGAGGCCGGACCCGAGCGGATCGCCCGGCACGCCGTCGGCCTCGCCACCCGCCTGACCGACCGGCTGCGCCACCTGGACGCCTACGAGATCCTCGGCTGCCCCACCAGCCTCGCCGCCGGCACCCCGCTCCCCGAGAGCCAGCGGCGGCAGGGCATCGTCACCTTCCGGCACCGCGGCATCCCCTCCGACGACCTCGGGTTCATCCTGTTCAGCCACGGCTTCATGGTGCGCGCCGACAGCCTGTGCCAGGCGGGCGCCGACCCGACGGAGGGCGCGGTACGGGTGAGCCTGCACGTCTACAACACGGAGGAGGAGATCGACCGCCTGCTGGACGTCCTGGAGTCGCTGGCCTGAACGGTAAGTGATAACCGTTTCCACCTGTAGATTCGTCGCGTTGTTCAGAACGACGCGTCGGACGGTACGGGCGAGAGACGGAAGAGGTGGCGCGACCAGATGGGCGTGAGCATGGATACGGCCAGGACGTGGGTGGAGCGCTGGGAACGGCAGCAGCGGCGGTACGCGGTCGACCGCGAGGAGCGGTTCACCGTCATCGCCGACGTCGTCGAGCACGTCACGGCCGGCCGGCCCCGGCCGCTCCTGCTCGACCTGGGCTGCGGCCCCGGCTCCCTGGCCGCCCGGCTGGTCCGCCGTCTCCCCGGCGCGGAGGTCGTCGCCGCCGACATGGACCCGCTCCTGCTGGAACTGGGCCGCACCCACCACGCGGACGCCGCGCGCTACGTCGACACCGTGATCGGCGAGGACGGCTGGACCGCCGACCTCGGGCTGCGCCGTCCGCTGGACGCCGCCGTCTCCACCACCGCCCTGCACTACCTCGACCCGGCCACGCTCCTGGACACCTACCGGTCCCTCGCGGCGCTGCTGCGGCCCGGGGGCGTACTCGTCAACGGCGACCACTTCCCGCCGGAGTCGGCCCCCTGCTCCGCGCTCACCGCCCGGGTGGGCCGCCGCCGCGCCGAGCGCACCGGCACGCACGCCGACGAGGACTGGACGTCCTGGTGGCGGGAGGCGGCCCGGGACCCGGAGCTGGCCGACCTGTTCGCCGAGCGGGAGCGGCGCCGGCCGGCCGGGGGAGGCGGCGGCACCGAGGCCCTCTCCGTGCGCCGGCACACCGAACTGCTGCACACGGCCGGCTTCGGACACGTCACAACCGTCTGGCAGTTCGGCGACAGCTGCGTCCTGGCGGCCGTCAAGAACCAGTGACGGCCGAGCCCGGGGACGCCCGAGAGCGGGCACGTCCGAGGACCGCTGACGCCCACGGGCCGGGTGGTGACCGAGACCGGGGGACGGCCGAGGGTCGGGGCAGGCGGCCGAGGCTCGGTGGCGCTCAAGGGGCGGGTGGTGGTTGAGGACCGGTGGTGGCCGCGAGCGGTTGGCGGCCGAGGGCCGGGGCGGGTGGCCGAGGGTCGGTGGCGGTCCAGGGCCGGGGCGGGTGGCCGAGGGTCGGTGGCGGTCAAAGGCCGGGAGCGGCCGAGACCGGTGCATGGCCGCGGACCGGTGGTGGCCGGGACCGGTGGTGGCCGAGACCCGTTCGCGGCCGGGACCGCCTGGCGGCCGTGCGCCGGTGGCGGTCAGTCCTCCGGGACGCTCGGGTCCCGGAGGGAGAGCGTCATGAGGATCTCGTCGCGGTCGTCACCGGGGGCCACCCGCAGCGCCCCCGGCCACCGGCCGACCTCCGTCCAGCCGGCCTTGCGGTAGAACTCCTCAAGACCGAGACCGGCCCGGACGGACAGCTTCAGCCGCTCCAGGCCCATCTCGTCCCGCGCCACCTCCCGGGCCCGCCGCAGCAGCGCCGCGCCGATGCCGAGGCCGCGCAGCGACACCTGGGTCTGGACATGGTTGACGACACCGCAGTGCGCCTCCAGCGGATGCGACTCGCGGCGGACCAGCAGCCAGCCCGCGAGCCCGCCGCCGACGGCGGCCCCGTCCTCGACGGTGGCCACCAGCAGCCGGCACCGCTGCGGGTGCAGGCCCGCCACCAGCCGGTCGAGGGCCGGCGCGAGATCCGCCGGGACGATCGGCGGCGGCGGGCACTCCGGCGGGAGCACCGCACCGCCCGCGTCGGCCACCGCCGCCCAGCAGGCGAGGAGGTCGCCGCGCAGGCCCGCCGGGAGGCCGTCGGGCCGGGTGATCTGGCCGAACGCGAGGGTGTGGGCCGGTCCGTTGCTCACGGCTTGCGGGCCACCGCCCCGTACATCGCGATGTCCTCGTCCCGGATGCCCTGCTCCCCGCTGCCGTCCGGGTGCCACTTGTGCACCTGCACGATGCCCGGCTCGACCACGTCGAGTCCCTCGAAGAACGTGTGGGCCTCGTCCAGGGTGCGCAGCCGCATCGGCATGTCGCGGGCCGCGTACTCCCGGGCGACCCGCGCCACCTCGGCGGGCGCGAACTCCGCCGTGCCGATCGACATCGCCAGGTAGCTCCCCGAGGGCAGCGGTTCGAGGAGCCGGCGCACCACACCCACCGCGTCGTCCTCGTCCAGCATGAAGTGCACGATGGCGATGACGGTCAGCGCCACCGGCTGCGTCAGGTCGAGGGTCTCCCGCAGCTCGGGCGCGCCGAGGATGGCCGCCGGGTCGCGGAAGTCGGCCTCGATGTACGAGGTCCGGCCCTCGGGCGTGCTGGCCAGCAGCCCCTGGGACAGGGTGAGCACGATGGGGTCGTTGTCCACGTAGACCACCCGCGCGTCGGGGGCCACCGCCTGGGCGATCTCGTGCAGGTTGGGCGAGGTGGGGATGCCGGTGCCCACGTCGAGGAACTGACGCACCCCGGCCGTCTCGGCGAGCCAGCGCACCGCCCGGTTCATCCAGTCCCGGTTGGCGCGCATGTGGACCGGCAGGGCGGGCCACTCCCGGGCCATGGCGTCGCCCGCCTCCTGGTCCGCCGGGTAGTAGTCCTTGCCGCCCAGGATGTAGTCGTAGATACGAGCGGAGTGCGCGTGCTCGGTGTCGATGCGGTCAGCGGGCCATCCGTTGTCGGGCACCGTGGTGTCTCCCCTTCGGGTCGTGAGCTTCGGGTCGTGCGGTTCGGGCCAACGCCCCACAAAGAAACCACACTTCACGGCGGTCACGGCAGTCACACGGTAAGTTCACAGCTCCTTGCGCAGCGCCAGCAGCGCGGCCTCGGTGCGCCCCGCGGGGGTCGCCTGGGCACCCAGCCGGTCCAGGGCCTCGCGGTACACCACGACGTCGTCGCCCTTGTCGAGGTAGACGGCGCCCACGAGGCCGCTGAGGTAGACGACGTCGGGGAGTTCCCGGGCCCGGAAGCGGAACAGGTCGAACGCGCCCGCCCGCATCGCGGGGTGCGGACCGTTGGCGAACGGCATGAGCTGCACCGTCACGTGCGGCAGCCGGTTCACCTCGATGAGATGGCCGACCTGCGCGCGCATCACGTCCGCCCCGCCCACCGGCCAGCGCAGCACCGTCTCGTCCAGCACCACCCACACCCGCGGCGGGGTCCGGCGGGTGAGCAGGTCCTGGCGGCGCATGCGCAGCGCCACCCGCCGCTCGGTGGCCTCGGCCGGGGTGTGCGGGTTCCCGGCGCTGAGCAGGGCGCGCGCGTACGCCTCGGTCTGCAGCAGCCCGTGGACGAACTGGCTCTCGTAGGCGCGGATCTGGAGCGCCGCCTGCTCCAGGCTCAGATAGGCGGCGAACCAGTCCGGCATGACGTCGCGGTAGGTGTGCCACCAGCCGCGCTTGTTGGCCTCGCGCGCCGAGGCCAGGAAGGTGTCGATCTCCTGCCGGTCCGTCACCCCGTACACCTGGAGCAGCTTCTCGGCGTCGGCCAGGCGCAGCCGGGCCACCTTCGCGGCCTCCATCCGCCGGATCGTGGAGTGGCTGACCCCGATGGCGGTGCCGGCCTCCTCGTAGGTGAGTCCGGCGCGGGTGCGCAGCTCCTCCAGCTGCCGGCCGAGGATCATGCGAAGGACGGCGGGGGCCCCGCCCCAGTCGGTCTCCGCGTCCACGCCTCGTCCTCTCGCTCGCCCGCTCACCGGGCAACCGTCTCATGTGCTCGGGCGGCCCGGTCACAAACGGCCACGTCGCCGCGTGGTGCAGCATGCACGGCACCACTTGCAAATTTCAACTTGCCGGTTGCGAGCCGTACTCGGGAGGTGCCACAGTGGAGTCACCGTTCCGGTTGACGACCACGGACAGCAGACCGGACGGCCCGATCGAACCGGGGGAGACCGAGCTGGAATCCGGCGTATTCGGGCGTGGCCGCCGCCTGCGGTCCGCACCGGCCGCCGGCCGCGCGGGCGTCCCCGGCGCGCAGGCGGACGGAAGGCGATGGCGATGGACGGCCCCCACCTTCCCCGGCCGCCGCACCCACCGTCCGGGCGTGACCGGCCCGCCGCGGTGACCGATCCGTGTCGCCTGCCGCCGGCCCGCCCGAGCCGGAGCGGCGGAGCGACCGCGCGGGACGAGGTCTCCGGTGGACCACCGGGGCGGCCTCGGCACCCGCGACAACCCGGAGGCGGGCATCCCGGTCGACTCCCCGGGCCCACGGCCCCGACCGGCTCGCCTCCGGGCACCCTTCCCGCCCGCCGTCCCACCGGACACACCTCCGCGTCCCGCCGGCCACCCCGGCGCCCGGCGACGTGCCCGGTGCCGCTACCACTGCCGGGCGCGCGACCAGCCGCCCGGCTGCCCGTGCCGGTGACAGCTGCCCGAGGACGGACGACGACCGCGTCGAGCGTGCCCTCGCCCGGCCACCGACCGCACCGCCGGCGGCCCGCGCCGCCGTGAACGGCCCACCCCCCACTCGGCCGAAGGACCCGTGTCCCATGATCCGATCGTTCCGTCCCGACCGTCCTTCACCCTTACGCCGACGGCCGGCACCGCCCGACCACGGCGGGCGGCTCCCGATCCCCGAACGGCTCTCCGCGGACCTCGGTTACGACGCCGTCGGCCTGCCCCGCGAGCACGGCGAGCACCTCCTGGACCGGCTGCCGGTGGTCGGCTGTGTCTTCGCCGACGACCGGAACTGGTGGTGGATCGTCCCCGCCGGTTCACAGATCGGCGTCGACTGGCCGCCCGGCACCACCTACTCCGTCGGCGCCCGGGTGGCCGACCCGTCCTGGACGCCCACCCAGCGGCCGGGCGGGGGACGGCACCGGCCCGGCCTCATCCACGCGCCGCGCACCGGTTCGCCCTACACCCCGCCCATACCGCTGTACGTCCTCACCTGCCGGCTCGCGGGCACCTCGCCGCGCTGGCGGCTGGACGCCTGCGGCTGACGCCGGCGCGGGCCCGCTCTCCGGCGGTGGCCGGCACCGAGACCATCGCCGCAAGGGTGACAAAAGGGGCAATACGGATTAACGTCCTGAGCGGGCTCACCCACCGGAGTGACTATGTTCGGCAAGCGCCCCGCGCAGGACGGCGACGAGCTGCTCGCCAGGCTCGGCTCGCTGACCACCCAGGCACGGCGCCACGCGGAGCTGCAACGGACCCGCGTGGAACTGGCCCTCGCCCTGCAACGCGGCATGCTCCCCGCCGACCTGCCCTCGGTACCCGGCTTCCACCTGGCCGTCCGGTACGCGCCCGCCTGCTCCGGGCTCGACGTGGGCGGTGACTGGTACGACGCCTTCACCCTGCCCGACGGCCGCGTCGGGCTGTCCGTCGGGGACGTGCAGGGCCACACCACGGACGCGGCGGCCTTCATGGGTCAGGTACGGGTCGGACTGCGGGCCCTGGCCTCCGTCACCGGCGACCCCGGCGAACTGCTGGCCCGTACCAACGACCTGCTGGTCTCCCTGGGCGCGGACCGCTTCGCCACCTGTACGTTCATGCGGCTCGACCCGGCCACCGGGGCGCTGGAGAGCGCGCGGGCCGGGCACACGCCCTGCGTGTGGGCCACGGCGGACGGCCGGTCCGGGGTCTCCGACGACGAGGGCGGCCCGCCGCTCGGTGTCCTCGGCGGCGCGGAGTACCCGGTGACCCGGTACCGGCTCACCACGGGCGGCGTCTTCGTCCTCCTCACCGACGGCGTGGTGGAGGGCCCGGCCCTCCGCGTCGACGACGGCCTCGACCAGGTCGTCCGCCTCGCCGGCGCGGCGGCGGTCGCCCACCTGGAGGCCGGCTCCCTGGCCGCCGCGGTCATCAAGAACGCGGAACGCGTCGGCCACGAGGACGACGCGGCGGTCCTGGTCGTGGGGCACGACGGGCGGGAGGCGGCGGCCGGGCCGGACTGACCGCGGCCACCCGCCCCCTCGCGCCACCCGCCCCCTCGCGCCACCCGACTCCGCGCGCCACCCGACTCCGCGCGCCACTCGACTCCGCGCGCCCGGCGCTCGGCCCGGGTGCGGTTCGGTTCCGTCTGTCCGTCACTCGGCCCAGTCCGTCTGGCCCCTCGGGCGGGTGCGTTGTGCGATGGACGGGTGGTGGGTATGCGTGACCGGCCGCGAGCGGTCGTGTTCGGGGTGGAGACGCTGGGGGTCGCGGCCTGTTACTACGGGGCGGGACGCCTCGGACTGCTGCGCCGGCTCGTCGTCGAGGACGCCGTCGTCACCCCCGTCTGGCCGCCCACCGGCGTCGCGCTCGCCTTCCTACTGGTGCTCGGCCTGCGCGCGGTCCCCGGCATCGCCCTCGGCGTCCTGGGCGTCGTCGTCTCGATCTCCACCCCGGCGCTCTCCACCCTCGGCGTCCTCGCCGGGAACACGGCCGCCCCCGTCCTCGCCTGGCTCATGCTGCGCCGCGTCGGCTTCCGCGACGATCTGGGCCGGCTGCGCGACGGACTCGCCCTGGTGTTCCTCGGCGCCCTCACCGGCATGCTGGTCAGCGCCACCACCGGGGTCGCCCTGCTGGCCGCGACGGACAAGATCGACACGGCTGCCCTGCCACTCGTCTGGCTCGCCTGGTGGACGGGTGACGCCATGGGCGTCGTCATCGTCACCCCCCTGCTGCTCCTGCTGTACCGGGCCCGCCGGGGCCCGCCCCGCCCGCCCGATCGGACCGGTCCGCCCCACCGGATCGAGGCCGCCGCCCTCACGGCCGTCGCCTGCGCACTCGTACCCCTGGCCACCCAGAGCTCCGCCAGCCTGCTCTTCCTGGTGTACCCGCTGCTGATCTGGACGGCCCTGCGCTTCCGGCTCGCCGGCAGCATGCTGTGTGCCCTCTTCGCCTCCGTCCTCGCCACCCTCGCGGCGACCGACCAGCGGGGCCCCTTCGCCGCGCTCACCGACGCCGAGATCATGATCAAACTCCAGGCGTTCAACGGCACCATGGCCCTCACCGCGCTCCTGCTCTCGGCGGTCATCACCGAGCAGCGCGACACCCGCCGCTCCGTGGAGCTGGCCTGCCGGGAACTGGCCGAGGCGCTGGAGCATCTCACCGCCGGCGCGGGCGAACCCCCGCCCGGCCGGAGCCGCACCGGGGACGACCCGCCCGCGTAGCCGGATCCATGGTTCCGGCGCGGGTGGGTAGGCGCGCCCGGATCACGGCATTCCCTACGAGGACAGGAGCAGGACGGTCCATGGCGTACGTACCTGACCGCTCGACCTTCGACGCGTCCGCACCGACGGCATCGGCGTTGCCGGACTGGGCGCGCGACCACGTGACGACGCTGATCGGGGTCCCTCTGCGCATCGTCCTGATCGTGATCGGCGTGGTCCTGGTCCGGATGGTGGCCAAACGCGCCATCACCCGTGTCGTCCAGCGCATCCTGCAACCCGCCGAGCACGAACGGGAGCCGGGCCGCAGGCCCGGCCGCGGCCCGGCGGTGCTGCACCGCGACCGCAACCGCGCCCGCGAACGGCGCGCCCGCACGATCGGCTCGGTGCTCAGCAGCATCGTCTCCGTCGTCCTCTTCGCGGTCGCCGTCGCCATGGTGCTCGACCAGATCGGCATCGCCCTCGGACCGCTGCTGGCCAGCGCCGGCGTGGTCGGCCTGGCCATCGGCTTCGGCGCCCAGAGCCTGGTCGCCGACTACCTGTCCGGCATGCTCATCATGATCGAGGACCAGTACGGCGTCGGTGACTCCGTCGACCTCGGCGAGGCCGTCGGCGAGGTCGAACACGTCGGCCTGCGCCTCACCCACGTCCGCGACCTCAACGGCGGCCTGTGGCACATCCGCAACGGCGAGATCCTGCGGGTCCGCAACGACAGCCAGGAGTGGGCCCGCGCCGTCCTGGACGTGGCCGTGGCCTACGAGGCGGACCTCGACGAGGTCTACCGCGTACTGGAGGAGGCCGGCCGGTCCCTGCGCGAGGACCCCGCCTACAAGGGGACGCTGCTGGAGGACCCGTCGGTCTGGGGCGTGCAGTCGCTCGACGTCGACAAGGTCGTGGTGCGGCTCGCCGTCCGGACCGCGCCGCTCCAGCAGTGGGCCGTCACCCGGGAACTGCGCCGCCGGGTCAAGGACGGCCTCGACGCGGCGGACATCGAGATCCCCTACCCGCAGCGCGCCGCCTGGCTGCGCAACGACGACGCCTCCGACGGCGCGTCGGCGGCGTCGGGCTGACGTCGCACGCCTCCCGTCGGCGTGACTCCGGCGTGTCTTTCGGGTGATCGTCGCCGGATCACGCACCCTGGGACGCACGGCGCGGAAGGCATAGCGACGTCCAACTCGTACGACATTCGGAGACACGCATGCGTAAGCGTATGTTCGCGGCCGCTGGGCTGCTGGCCGTGACGGCCGCGCTGATGGGCGCCGGCGCCGCCGTCGCGGCCGACGGTCCGCAGCGGTTCGAGCTGGAGGGCGGCTACTTCGACCACCGCTCCGACGCCCGGCTCGGAGAGGTCTACGGCCTGAACAACGGCATCGCCTGGGGCAGCAAGAGGGAGCAGCACCAGGGCGCCGAGCTGGAGATCGAGTCCGAGTCCGGCCACGAGGGCGGTCACGAGGGCGGTCACGAAAGCGGTCATGAGGGCGGCCACCACGAGTGAGTCCCGTCCGCGGGTCCGTTCCACGGACACCGTGAACAGGCCCGGTCCCAGCCGCCCGACGGCCGGGACCGGGCCTGTCCGCGTACGGGACCCGCGGGACCGGACCTGTCCGCGTACGGCGGTCAGGACGGCTGCCGGGGCTCCTCGGCCGGCTCCGCCAGCACCACCCGTACCCCCCGTGCGGTGAACGCGGCCACGTCGGCCGCCGCGGCGGACGCGTCGGTGACCAGCGTCCACCCCGGCGGCAGCGCCGCCCACGCGTGGAACGGGGCACGGCCCAGCTTCGCGGCGTGCGCCAGGACGTACGTACGCCGCGCCCGGCGGGCCATCAGCTCCTTCAGCCGGGACTGCCGCAGCTCCGCGTCGCAGATCCCGCCGTCCGCCGTCACGCCGTCCGCCGACAGGAAGACCCGGTCGAACGTCATCCGCTCCAGCGCCGCCTCCGTCAGCGGGCCGACGAACCCCTGACTGAGCGGGCGCCAGGTCCCGCCGAGACACTCCACCCGTACGGTGTCGGCGTCCGCCAGCGCGTTCAGCGCCGTCAGTCCGATGGTGGCGACGGTCAGATCCCGCGCCGTCCGCAGCTCGCGGGCCAGTGCCCCGACCGTCGACCCGGCGTCGAGCAGCACCGTCTCGCCGGGCCGCACCCGCGCCGCCGCCCACCGGGCGATCGCCCGCTTCTCGGCGTGGGCCTCCCCGGCGCGCTCCCGCAGTGACGGCTCCGCAGCCGGGTGCAGGGCCATCGCTCCGCCGTAGGTGCGGGCGAGCCGGCCGTCGGCGGTGAGCCGGGCGAGGTCCCGGCGGATGGTGGAGGCTGTCACGCCGAACCGCCGGGACAGCTCCGCGACGTCGGCGGGGCCGGTGGTGGTGGCCAGGCGCAGGATCTCCTCGCGCCGGGCCCGGGAGCCGGTGGTCGGCACGGGAGGTCCTCCGGTGGTACGGGGCGGTCAGCGGGCGGTGGAGAGTTCGGCGGCCTGTCTGAGCGCCTCGATCATGCTGCCGGCGTCCGCCCGGCCCGTTCCGGCGATGTCGAAGGCCGTGCCGTGGTCGACGGAGGTGCGGATCACCGGGAGCCCGACGGTGATGTTGACGCCGCCCTCGATGCCGAGGACCTTGACCGGGCCGTGGCCCTGGTCGTGGTACATCGCCACGATGAGGTCGTAGTCGCCGCGCGAGGCCAGGTAGAACGCGGTGTCGGCGGGGAGCGGGCCGCGCGCGTCGATGCCGTCCCGGCGCACCTTCTCCAGTGCCGGGACGATCTTCTCCTCCTCCTCGCCGTTGCCGAACAGGCCGTTCTCACCGGCGTGCGGGTTGATGCCGCAGACTCCGATCACCGGGTCGGCGTTTCCGCCCCGGCGCAGCGCCTCGTGGCCGCGGCGCACGGTCCGTTCCACCAGCCCCGGCTCGATCCGGTGCACGGCGTCTATCAGGCCGATGTGCGTGGTGACGTGGATGACCTTCACCCGCTCGGTGGACAGCATCATCGACACCTCCGCCACACCGGTGAGGTCGGCGAGGAGTTCGGTGTGCCCGGGGTAGACGTGCCCCGCCGCGTGCAGCGCCTCCTTGTTGAGCGGGGCGGTGCAGATGCCGTCGATCGCGCCGGCGAGGGCGAGCCCGGCGGCGTGCTCCACATACCGGTAGGCGGCCTCGCCCGCCGCGGCCGAGAGGTGGCCCCAGGGCAGGCCGTCGGGGAGTACCGCGAGGTCGACGACGTCGATCCGGCCGGGGGCGGGTCGGGCGTCGGCGGGCGTCGCCACGGCCACGATGTCGCACGCGACGCCGAGGACGCGGGCCGCCTCCCGCAGCCGTGCCGCGTCGCCGATCACCACGGGACGGCACCGGGCCAGCGTCCCGGCGTCGAGGACGGCGGGCACGATCACCTCTGGCCCGACCCCGGCCCCGTCACCCATGGTGACGCCGATCAGGGGCAGTGTCCGCTGTTCGCTCACCGGGGGCCTCCTGGGCCGGTAGGAAGTCGGGGGGACATCTCCGACCCACCGGCCACCGGTCCCTCTCGGGACGGTGGCGTGGGCGGTCCGGATCGGGACGGTGGCGCGGGCGGATCGAATGGGGGCGGTGGCGTGGGCGGATCGGATCGGGACGGCGGCGTGAGCGGGTTCAACGACCGCGGTCGTAGGGCCGCCGCGATCCGGACCAGCGAGTCCAGGTCGCCGAAGCTGCCGGGGCGGGTCACCACCGAGCGGCCGTCCGGGGTCCGGCAGTGCACGGCGCCGTGGTGGATCTCCGCCACCGGACGCAGCACGGTGACCCCTCGGGCGTCGAGAACCCGGCGGGCGGTCTCGCCGCCGGTCAGCACGAGGTCGGGCCGCTCCGGGAGGTCCGCCACCGCCCGCGCCAGCCCCGCCACGATCCGGCGCGCGGCACCCGGCCGCACCCCGCCGGACCCGTCCACGGACAGCACGGTGACCGTGCCGTCGGCGAGCGCGGGCACCGCCGCGGTCCCCGGACCGGCCAACTCCCCGGGAGTGAGCGCCACATGCCGGGCCCCCGCCGCCACCAGCCGCGCGATCTGCGCGGTCACGACCGGTTCCGCACTGCCCGCGACGACGAGCAGCGGACGCCCGGACGAGCCGGCCGCCGGCTCCCGGCGGGGTGACGGGATACCGGTCCGCCGCCCCAGGGCGCCCGCCAGACCGCCGCTGCCCAGCAGCCGGCAGTCCGGGCCGAGCAGCAGCGCCGCCCCGGCGATCTCGTCCAGGTCGGCGTCGGTCACGGCGTCGCACACGGGGTGCCGCCCCCGCGCCGCCAGTTCCCGGAACCGTTCGGCGAGGAACACGGCACCCCGCCGTACGTCCTCCAGCGGTACCGGCGCGGTCGGCAGCGGTGCCAGTGCCTCGGGCAGGGACCGGGGCGCGGACCGCACCTCGGCGCGCCAGGCGGCGCTCTCGTGCAGCGGCACCCCGTCGACGCGCACGACACCGCCGACCACGGTCCGCCGGGCGGCGGGCAGCGCGGTCGTGGCCACCACGGTCATGGCCCCCGCCGCGAAGGCGGCGGCCTCGGCCCCCACCTGCCCGCGCAGCAGGCTGTCGCACTTCTTGTACAGCAGCGCCCGCCGCGTGGGGAGCGCCGCGCGTACGGACGCGGCGGCCAGGTCCGCGTCCAGGTACCGCGAGTCGAGGTCGACGACCAGCGCCTCGCCGGCGGGCGGCACGGGCTGCCCGGCGCGCAGCGCCAGCCGGGCCGGCAGCCGCAGCAGCGCCGCGACCTCGGCCGCGCCGGACAGATCGTCGGCGAGCGCCACGACCGGTTCCGCACCGAGCACTTGACCCTCCCACCGTCCGCCGGGGCCCGTCCGCCGTGGCGCCGATGGTGGCACAGCATGCGCGTTGTGCGCGAGGGTCTTGCGCACAACGCGCACCTCGTGCGAGCGTGCACGCCACGGTCCGCCCAGCCCCGCCAGGACCCGTCCCGCACCGGCCAGTTCGAGCGGAAGGACCCGCCGTGAGCACCGGCACCCGACCCGACCCCGAGGGCATCGCGCTGCCCTCCGTCCCCCTGCCGCTGTCCCGTCTGGTGCTCGGCACCATGACCTTCGGCGACACCGCCGACCGGGAGGCCGCCGCCGGCCTCCTCGACGCGGCCCTGGACGCGGGCGTCACCGGTGTCGACACGGCCAACGGCTACGCGGGCGGCGAGAGCGAGCGCATCCTCGGGGCGCTGCTGCGCGGACGGCGCGACCGGGTCGTCCTCGCCACCAAGGCCGGCATCCCCCACCCCGACCAGGGCGAGCACGCCCCGCTCTCCCCGGCCGGCCTGCGCGCGGCCCTCGACGGCAGCCTGCGCCGGCTCGGCACCGACCACGTCGACCTCTTCTACCTGCACCGCCCGGACCGCGGTACGCCCGTGGCCGACACCCTCGCGACCGTCGCCGGGTTCGTCGCCGAGGGGAAGGTCCGCGCGCTCGGCGTCTCCAACTACGCCGCCTGGCAGATCGCCGAACTGACCCGCACCGCCGACGAGGTGGGCGCGCCGCGCCCGGTCGTCGCGCAGCAGATGCACAACCTCCTCGCCCGCCGGATCGAGGAGGAGTACGTCGAGTACGCGGCGGTGACCGGCCTGCGCACCATGGTCTACAACCCGCTCGGCGGCGGCCTGCTCACCGGCCGCCACCGCTTCGGGGAGCCGCCCGCCACCGGCCGCTTCGGCGACTCGGGGGTCGCGGCGATGTACCGGGAGCGCTACTGGGACGAGCGGCTCTTCGCCGCCGTCGCGAAGCTGGCCGCCGTGGCGGACGGGGCGGGCGTCCCGCTCACCGAACTTGCCCTGCGCTGGCTCCTGGACCGTCCCTCCACCGACGCGCTGCTGCTCGGCGGTTCCCGCCCCGGCCAGCTGCGGGCGAACATCGCCGCCGCCGGGGCCGGCCCGCTCCCCGCCGACATGACGGCGGCCTGCGACGCCGTCGGAGCGGACCTCCGCGGCCCGATGCCCGCCTACAACCGCTGACCCGCCCGTCCTGCAACCGCTGACCCGCCCGTCCCGCAACCGCTGACCCGTCCGTCCGACGGCACGGGCGCCCGCCCGGTGCTCGTGGTGCCGCCGCATCCGGATGGCCGAGAGCTTCGCCACAGGCAGGGCACATCGCGGGGTTCTCGGGGTATCCGGGCAGCGAGAGGAGGCGGCCGCCCAGACGTTGCGGCCGTGGCGCGGATGAACGGGCAGGGGGCTGGTATGTCGCGAGGGGCGGGGAGAGCGCCGGGCGGGGGACACCGGCGGAGCGGCACTCCGGTGCCGCGGACCGCGGGCGTCGCAGGTCAGGCCGTACGGCCGTCGTTCTCGCGTCCGTCGCCGTGTATGCGCGTCGCCGCCGCGTCGCAGAACGCCTCCAGCCCCGCCAGCAGCGCGGTGCGCTCGGCCGCCGGCATCAGGGCGAGCACCGACCGCACCTCCCGCTCGCGGCGCACCCGCAGATCGGCGAGGAAGGCGTGGCCCCGGGAGCTGAGGCGCAGCCGCACCTCGCGCCGGTCGGCCGGGCTCGTGACCCGTTCGACGAAGCCCGCCGCCTGGAGCCGGTCGCAGAGCCGGCTCGTGGACGGCGGGGTGGACGCCAGGGAGTCGGCGAGGGTCCGCAGGTTGATGCCCTCGTGGTGTTCCAGCATGTGCAGGACGCGCAACTGGGACGCGGAGGCGGGCGCGGTCGAGGCCCGCCCCCACAGGACTTCCAGCAGCTCCGCGGCCGTGGCGGTCACGCGAGCGACCTCTTCGGGATCCGGACGGGGACGCAAGACGGTCACGGTCACACTCTCGCAGGCGCTGGGTGGGCCGCCAGCGTACTAGGCGCGGGTCGACCGCCAACGGTTCCCGCGTCCGACGCGGCTGTCGGAGCGACGTTCTCCCGGCAAGAAGAAACCTCGTGATCCATCTGATAAGAGACAGGTGTATTCACTACCGTGAACAGATTTGTGGCCGCCGTACGCGCTCTGCGCACGGCGGCGCCCCATGAGCTGCCCGACACGGTCCGCGATGTCGTCGTGAAGGAGTACGGGGCCCTCGGCGTCGAACTCTTCCTGGCCGACTACGGCCTGACGGTGCTGCGGCCGGTGTCGGTGCTCCCGGACACCGCGGACCCCGTGTCCGTGCACAACAGCGCGGCCGGCCGCGCCTTCGGCGCCCAGGAGCCGTTCGCGGAACCGGCCGCCGACGGCGGGGAGCGGCTGCACCTGCCGGTCACCGTACGCGGCGACCGGCTCGGAGTGCTGTCGGTGACCCTGCCGGCCGGGGCGCGCGACGACGACCGCCTCGCCGAGCTGGCGGAGATCGCCGAGGTGCTCGGCCACGAGGTGATCGTCGCGGAACGGGACACCGACCTCTACCTGCGGGCCCGCCGTACGGACCGGCTCACCCTGGCCGCCGAGATGCAGTGGCAGCTTCTGCCCGGCCGCTCCTGCGCCCGCCCCGAGTACGAACTGGGCGCCCAACTGGAGCCCGCCTACGCCATCTTCGGTGACAACTTCGACTGGTCCGCGACCGCCGACCGCCTGATGCTGTACGTCACCAACGGCATGGGTGAGGGCACCGAGGCGTCGCTGTTGACGAACCTGGCGGTCAACGCCCTGCGCAACGCCCGGCGGGCCGGCCTTCCCCTCGCCGACCAGGCGTGCCTCGCCGACCAGGCGGTCTACGCCCACTACCGGGGCCGCAGCTACCTCTCCGTGCTCATGTTCGACTTCGATCTCGCCACCGGACGCGTCCTGGCGGTCGACGCCGGATCGCCCCGGCTGCTGCGGCTGCGCGCCGGGCGCGTGGAACAGATCGAGTTCGAGGCCCAGCTGCCGCTCGGCATGTTCGAGGAGACCGACTACGTGGCGCAGGAGTTCCAGGTGGAGCCCGGTGACCGGCTCGTCTCCGTCAGCGACGGCGTCTACGAGGCGGTCTCGTCCGAGGGGGAGACGTACGGCCGCACCGCGCTGGCGAGGGCCGTGCAGGCCACCCGGCTGCTGCCCGCCGCCGAGGTCCCCCGGGCCGTACTGCGCGAACTGACCGGCCACCGCGGCCGGTCCGCGCCGGACGACGACGCCCTGGTCGTGTGCCTGGACTGGCACGGACGCTGATTCCCGCCCACCGGCCGCCGGGCTCCCGGCGGCCGTGTGTTGTGACCGCCACCGGCCCGGCGCTACTGTTTGTCATACGGCAATGATCGGCCGGGGTGACGCGGCCGACGGCGGTCGCGGAGCCGCGCGGAGGGGAACGATGCAGGTGACGCAGCGGCACGCGGGGTACGGACCGGTGTGCGCGGCGACGGCTGTCCGGGCCCCTGGGAGGCGCGGGTGACGGCCGCCGCGGGACGTACCGTCGCGGCCGGTCTGCCGATCGGCTCGGACGTCGACCTGACCCGCGTCCGCCAGCGGGTCCGGCAGGCCGCCACCGGCTGCGGGTTCGGCCTGGTGCAGCAGACCAAACTCGTCACCGCCGCCAGTGAACTGGCCCGCAACACCCTCGTCCACGGCGGTGGCGGACACCTGGAGATCGGCACGCTGTGCGACGGGCGGGCCCGCGGCGTGCGGCTCGTCTTCAGCGACCGCGGCCCCGGCATCGGCGACGTCGAGCAGGCGATGTGCGACGGCTACAGCACCGGCGGCGGTCTCGGCCTCGGGCTGAGCGGGGCCCGGCGCCTGGTGCACGAGTTCGCGGTCGACACCGCACCCGGCCGCGGCACCACGGTCACCGTCGTCTCCTGGGAACCACCGGCACCCCCGCCCTGGCCCGCACCCTGACCTCCGGCCCCCCGGCCGGACCCTGACCTCCGGCCCCCGGCCGGACCCTGAAGGCGCCCGTCCGGTCGGAACCCCCACGTCACGTACGTCACGTACCCGCCCGGTCGGAACCCGGTGTCCGTACCGCCCGGGGCGTCACTCCGGAGCGGGACCGGGCTCGACGGCCGGACGCGGCTCAATGGCCGGACGCGGCTCGACGGCCGGACGCGTGCCCGCGTCCCCCGCCGACAGGAACGACCGCAGCCCGCGGCGCAGCGCCGCCCGGTCGGCGGGAGCCATCATCGCCAGCGCCGCGGCCAGCGCCTGCGCCCGCCGCTCCGCCACGTCCCCGAGGACACGCCGCCCGTGCGGACTCAGCCGCAGCTGCACCTCGCGGCGCCGGCGTGGATGGGACTCCCGCTCCAGCAGCCCGGCCGCCTCCAGCCGGTCGCAGAGCCGGCTGGCCGTGGGCGCGCCTATCTCCAGCCGCTGCGACAGCGCCGTCAGATTGATCCCCGGCGCGGCTTCCAGAACCCGCAGCGCCCGCAACTGGTGCAGGGAGAGGCGCAGTACCGCGCCCTGCGCCGCCAGCGACCACAGCGTGGTCAGACTGTCCACGGCACCGGCGATGTCGCGGGCGATCAGGTTCGGGTCGTCGCCCTCCCGGTGTGCCGGGGCGTCATCGGGACCGTTGAGACGGGTCACGAGCACATCACTTTCCGTAAGCTCCGGACCGTACGGGTGTCACCCCCGCCTCTGCGCTCTACCCGAAGACGTACGGGGCAAGCGGGCTCTCCGTCTCACGATTCGATCTCCCCGCGCGGCTCAGCGGGGCCGGTCGCCGGCGATCGCGACGCGCTCGGCGACCCGGCGGTGGGAGCCGTAGTCGTTCACGGCGTAGTGCTGGGTGGCGCGGTTGTCCCAGAACGCGACGTCGCCGGGCTGCCAGCCGAACCGCACCTGGAACTCCGGGACATGGGCCTGCTGGAACAGCAGTCGCAGCAGCCGGTCGCTCTCGTCGCGGTCCATTCCGGTGATGTGCGTGGTGAAGGAGGCGTTGACGAACAGCATGCGCCGCCCGGTCACGGGGTGGGTGCGTACCACGGGGTGCTCCACGGGCGGGAACCGCTCCTGGAAGGGCGCGAGCCGCTCGGGGCCGTAGAAGCGGGCGAAGCCCGGAATGAAGTCGTGCACGGCGCGGGCACCGTCGATCCGCTCCTTCACCTCCTC
Source organism: Streptomyces sp. CRN 30 (assembly GCF_034105845.1). Taxonomy (NCBI): domain Bacteria; kingdom Bacillati; phylum Actinomycetota; class Actinomycetes; order Kitasatosporales; family Streptomycetaceae; genus Streptomyces; species Streptomyces sp. CRN 30. The sequence continues at coordinate 99,051 of NZ_JAVRHI010000439.1, forward strand.
GGGGAGGTTGTCGTAGGCGGCGGCCATGTCCGCCCACATGGTGTCGCCGCCGGACGGCGGCACCTCGCGGAGCTGGAGGACGGCGCCCAGCGCGGGCCGTTCACGGAAGGTGACATCGGTGTGCCACACGTTCTCGAACGTCACCGGCGCCCCCTCGGCCTTGTCGAAGCGTGCCACGTCCGCGCTGGTACCGGTGGCCAGCAGCGGATTGGTCTCCAGCTCGCCCCAGTTGCGGGCGAAGGCACGCTGCCGCTCGGAGGTGAGGTGCTGGCCGCGGAAGAAGAGGACCTTCCACTCCAGCAGCGCCCGGTCCAGCTCCTCGCGCAGCGCGGGCGTCAGCGGCCGGGACAGGTCGACGCCGCGTATCTCGGCGCCGATGGTGCGGGCCAGGGGCGCGACGTCGAAGAGGTCGTACGGGCGCTCCTCCCACCCCTCGGGCAGCCGGCGCAGGACGCGCGGGCCCTCGTAGATCCCGTCCGCCGGGATGCGGGCCGCGCGGAGGGCGGGTGCGGGTGCGGGAGCGGCGGTCGTGACGGTCATGGGGGTCCTCTCCTTCAGCTCCTCGACGCCGGACCGGCGGGAGCGGGGCACGCGGCGGCGGCACGGACAGGACGCGACACCTCGGTACGGGGCGGAGCGTGCGTCCGTGGCACACCGCCGGCGCGGGGCCCGGCCGGGCGGCGGCGGGTGGGCGCCCGGTGCGACGGGACGCCGGTGGATGCGGGACGTGCGAGGGGCCGTGCGGGCCCGCGGAAGGTCTCCGGCTAACGGCCGGAGCGCTCACACCCGGTCCGCCTCGGGACGCGCAGAGGCCCCGCGGCTGACTCGAACCAGTAGATGAGCATGGCTCCGATTGTGTGAGCGCCGCTCCGCCCCTGTCAACGGGGTGTCGCGGTGGGCCCCGGCCCGGCCCGGCGCGGCGCGGCTACTCGGGCGGTGTCGGGGTGTCGCGGGTGCGGTACATCGCCTGTACGTCCAGCTCCAGCTGCACGGTCGGACCCACCACCGCGATGCCGCGCGCCAGCATGGAGCGCCAGTTCAGCGTGTAGTCCTCGCGGTGCAGCTCGGTCGTGGCCAGCGCCGCGCAGCGCAGCTCCTCGCCGTAACCGCCGTTGACCGTGCCCAGGTAGGTGGTGTCCAGCGCCACCGACCGGCTCACACCGTGCATGGTGAGGGTGCCGTTGAGGACCCACTTGCTGCCGCCGCGGTAGGCGAAGCGCGTACTGACGAAGTCGATGTACGGATAGTTCCGCACGTCGAGGAAGTCCGCCGAGCGCAGGTGGTTGTCGCGGGTGGTGTTGCCCGTGGTGATGCTGGCCGCGTCGATCCGGACCTGGACCCGGGAGTCCGACATGTCCGGCGCCATGTGGACGGCGCCGTCGAAGCGTTCGAACCGGCCGTGCACATGGGCCATGCCGACGTGCTTGGCGATGAACCGGATCGCGGTGTGCGGCGGGTCGAAGAGCCAGCCTCCCGCCGGCGGCAGGGCGAGCTGCCGGGCCGGCTGCAACCGGACCACCGCCGGTTCGTCGGCGCCGCCGGTCACCTCGACGCTCTCGCGGTGCGGCTCCAGTCCCTCGGCGACGAACAGCATGCTGTAGCGCCCGCGCGGCAGCGCGGCCACGAAGTAGCCGTACGGGTCGGTCGTGCCGCGGGCCACGACCTGGTGGGTGTCGAGCGCGGTGACCGTGACGTCGGCACCGGCCAGGGGCTGGTCGACGGGGTCCAGGACGGTGCGGCTGACACCGCCGGCACCGGCCGGGAGAGGCAGCGTGAGACCGGAGGGGGCGGCCGTGGCGTTCCTGTGCCACCGGCGCCGGAGCAGGCCGAGGGCCATGGTGTTCACCTTTCGTGGGGGTCGTGCCGGAGAGCGGAGCCGATGATGTGCACGGGCAACGCTCCCGTGGGGGAGGGCGGAGACAGGCGTTCAAGATCATGGGTCGGGCGGGGTGTCCGCGTGTGTCTCATTACGAGACACCGGGCATGTTGTGGAGGCGTCCGGGGTACCGCGCGGGCCGCCTGAAAACTGGGCCCGGTACGGTGTGGGACGTCATGACCACGGCAGATCACTCCTTCCCAGTCGCACACGAAACCTTCACTTTCCCTTCGCTCGCGCGGGTGCGGCGGGCCCGGGAACGGTTCCTGACGGGCCGTCCGCTGCCCGACGGCGTCCCCGAGGAGGTGGTCTCCGCGTGGCGGCGCGCCCGCTTCTTCGGAGTACGACCCGACACGGCGTGGCCGACCCCGGGGGGCGGCGGTACGGAGACGCCGGGAACGGAGACCCGGGGAACGGGGACCGGCAGTACGCAGACCGGGGGAGCGGAGGCCGGGGAAGCCGGTCGCGGTCGTCGGCCGGCCGGTTCCGTGCCGCTGCTGGCGGCGGCCCGGCCCGCCCTGGAACGGCTGGCGCCGGGTCTCGACGGCGGCCGGGTGGTGCTCCTCCTCACCGACGAGCGGTCACGCGTGCTGTGGTCGTCCGGGGGCGCCGTCTGCCGCGCGGGCGCCGACCTGGCCGAGCGGCGGGTCGGGCACAACAGCGCGGCCCTCGCGCTGCGCACTGGCCGCCGCCGGGCCGTGCACGGGCCCGAGCACGTCCTCGACGCCTGGCAGGACACCTCCGCGGTGAGCGTGCCGGTCGCGGACCCGGCGGGACGCGTCCGCGGCACCGTCACGGTGGCGTCCCCGCTGTGGCCGGAGGGCGCCCCGCCCCCGCAGGCGGCCCTCGCCGAGGCGGTCGCCGCCCTCGTGGAGACGGAACTCGCGGCCCGGTCCCGTCCGGCGGAACGGGTTCTCCTGGACGCCTACCTCGCGGCGGCCCGCGGCGAGGACCGCGCGGTCGTCGCCTTCGGCGGCCACAGCCGCCTGGTCACCCGCGCGGCGGCCCGTCTCCTGTCACCGGCGGACCTGGACCACCTGGAACGGCACACGGGCCGGATGCGCGGGACCGGGGGAGCGGCGGACCCTGCCGCCGCCCCGCGTGAAGCCGCCGCCCCGCCGTCCGGTGATGCCCCCGCGGCTGCGCCGGTCCCGGCGTTCGACGTCGGGCTGGAGGGCGGAGTGGTGGCCTCGGTGTCGGTGACTCCCGTGTGTCATCGGGGGTCGGCCGTCGGGGTCGTGGCCGAGCTGGAACCCGTACCGCGTCCGTCCGGGCGGAGCACCGCACGGGCCGGAGTCGCGCTGGCCGGCCGGTCGGTGCCGTGGCGGCGGGCGGTCGAACGGGCCGCGGAACTCGCCGCCGGCCGCGCCCCCATGCTGCTCACCGGCGAACGCGGCACCGGCAAGACCGCCCTGGCCCGCGAACTCCTCGACGACCCGCTCGTCCTGGACGCCGCCGAACGCGGCCCGGACGAGGACGCCCTCCCCGTCGACGGCCGCCCGCTGCTCCTGCGGCACGCGGAGTGCCTGGCCAGGCCGGACACCGCCGCGCTCAACCGGCTGCTCGACACCCGCCCGGACGCGGCGGTCGTCCTCACCTACACCCCCGGCACACCCCCGGGCCCCTGCCTGCAACGGCTCCTCGACACCCTGTCCGCCCGCACCGTCACGCTGCCAGCGCTGCGCGAACGCCCCGAGGACATCGGGGAACTGCTGTCCGCCGTGGCACCCCGCCCCGCCGCCGGTCACCCGCCGCTCACCTGGACCCTGGACGCCCTGCGCGCCCTGGAGCGCCACCCCTGGCACGGCAACGTCACCGAACTCACCCACGTCGTACGGGCGCTGGCCGTACGGCGCCGGACCACGGGCCCCGTACGGCGCTGCGAACTGCCCGACCCGGTGCGCCAGGGACCCGCCGCCCGCCCGCTCAGCCCCATGGAACAGGCCGAACGCACCGCCATCCTGGAGGCACTGCGCCGCCACGGCGGCAACAAGGCCCGCACGGCGACGGCCCTCGGCATAGGCCGCGCGACCCTCTACCGCAAACTCCGCAGTTACCAGGTCTGAACCGCCGAGCCGCTGAGCTGTCGGGCCGTCGGGCCGCCGACATCTTCCCGCACACGGTGCGCGGGTGGGACGACCCCGCGCCCGGATCACCTGAGTACGCGTACTCAGACCACCCCCGCCCTCCACCCCTCCCCCCGCCCCGGCCCACCCCCGCACGATGGGACACCATCCCACTGCGGAAGAGGCACTCATGCCACATGACCTGCACGCCCGCGTGGCCACCACCGACGACCTGCCCTGGATCCACGAACTGCGCCACCGCGTCTACGCGCGGGAACTGGGCCAGCACGCCCCCGACCCCTCCGGGCGACTGCGCGACGCCGTCGACGGCCACAACGTCTACCTGGTCGTCACCCAGGACCACGACAGCCAAGCCGGCCCCGACCGCGCCGGCTTCGTCAGCGTCACCCCGCCCTCGGCTGGCCGCTACGCCCTCGACAAGTACCTGACCCGCGAGGAACTCCCGGTCCTCGACGAGGACGGCGTCCACGAGGTACGCCTCCTCACCGTCGAGCCGCACCACCGCTCGACCCTGGCGGCACCCCTGCTGATGTACGCCGCGCTGCGCTGGATCGCGGCCCGCGGCGGACGCCGCGTCGTCGCCATGGGCCGTACCGACCTGCTCCCGATGTACCTGGCCACCGGCCTGCGGACCGTCGGCCGCACCGTACGCGCCGGTGCGCAGAGCTTCGAGGTGCTGACCGCCGACGTCGCGGAACTGGCCCGGACCGCGGCCGGCCGCCACCGCGCCACCGTCGACCGGCTGCGCGCCCGTACGGACTGGCGCCTCGACATCCCCTTCGACTCCCACCCCGCCACCCGCGCCGGCGCCGACCCCACCGCCTGCGAACACGGCGGCGCCTCCTTCACCGCCATCGGCACGGACTTCACCGCGCTCCACCGCCGCCACCGGATCGTCGCCGCCGACGTGCTCGACGCCTGGTTCCCGCCGGCCCCCGCCGTACGGGCGGCGCTCACCGAGGACCCGGCCTGGACCGCGCGGACCTCCCCGCCCGCCGGCGCCGAGGGGCTGCTCGCCGAGATCGCCGCGGCCCGCGGCCTGCCCCGGGACACGCTCGCGGTGGGCGCCGGCTCGTCCGACCTCATCTTCCGGGCGCTGGGCCGCTGGCTGACCCCCACCAGCAGGGTCCTGCTGACGGACCCCTGCTACGGCGAGTACGCCCATGTCACGGAGAAGGTGATCGGCTGCCGGGTCGACCGGTTCCCGCTGCGCCGCGAGGACGGCTGGCGGATCGACCCGGACCGCCTGTCGGCCACCGTCGCCGCGGGCCGCTACGACCTCGTCGTCCTGGTCAACCCCAACAACCCGGCCGGCCGGCACGCGCCCGCCGCCGAACTGCGCACCGTACTGGCCGACGCGCCGCCACAGACCCGCTGGTGGATCGACGAGGCGTACATCGGCTACGTAGGACTCACCGAGTCCCTCGCCCACCTCGCGGCGACCGACCCCCGGGTGGTGGTCTGCCAGTCGCTGTCGAAGATGTACGCGCTGTCCGGGCTGCGCGCCGCCTACCTGGTGGCCGAGCCGGACACCGCGGCGCGGCTGCGCCACTGGACACCGCCCTGGCCGGTCGGCCTGCCGGCACAGCAGGCGGCCGTGGCGGCGCTGCGCGACCCGGCGTACTACACCGAACGCTGGCTGCGCACCCACGCGCTGCGCCGCGCCCTCGCCGCCGATCTGGCGGCCGTCGACCGGTCGGTGGTCGTGGAGGAGTCGGTGGCGAACTTCCTCACCGTCACTCTGCCGCCCGACGGCCCCGGGGCCGCGCGGCTGGTCGCGGAGTGCCGCCGCCGGGACGTGTTCCTGCGCGACCTGTCCCCGCTGTCCCCGCGGTACGAGGGCCGGACGGTACGGATCGCGGTCCGGGACACCGAGGAGAACGCCCGTATCGTCGCGGCGTACGGGACGGCACTGAGGACACTCGTCCCGGCACCGTCCGCCGTGCCGGTCACACCGGCACCGGCCCCGGCACCGACAGCGGCACCCGCGCCGACCGCGGAACCCGTATCGGCAGCGGCCCCCGCACCGGTCGCCGTCGCCGTGGGCTGACACGGACGGACCCGCCCGGCCCACGCGTCGCCGCGCGGAACCGGGTGGGGTCGGGTGGGTCGGGCGGGCGCGAAGGACTACGCCCCGGCCGCCGGCCCGGCCGTCTGCACGACCTCGAAGGACCACAGCGTGGACCCGCTCGCCGCCGGCTTGGGACGGTCGCCCGCCGGGGCGTCGCCGCCCTGGTGGGCGGTCTTCATCGGGCCCTCCATCCACGCCTGGAAGGACTCCTCGTCGCGCCACCGCGTGTACACCAGGTAGGTGTCGGTGCCCTCGACCGGACGCAGCAGCTCGAACCACTCGAACCCGTCGGAGTTCTCCACGGCGTGCGCGCGGGAGGCGAACCGCTTCTCCAGCGTCTCCCGCTGCTCGGCCGGGACGGTCAGTACGTTGATCTTGACTACGCTCATGTTCCTCATCCTGCCGTACGGGGCGGTGGCGGGCCGGTCCGGGTCACCCGCGTGCCACCCCCTGGCCGTGCCGTGCGAGCAGCGCCGAGCTGATCTCCCCGGCGCGCACGGCGGTGGTGGACAGCAGCGTCGAGGTGATGCCGTGGCTGTGCTCGGTGCCGCCCTGGAGGTAGACGTCGGCGGTGACGTTCGGCGCGGTCTCCACCCGGTGGTCGCGGCCGACGCGCAGCGCGTCCTCGTCGTCGCGCAGGCAGAGCTTGCCGATCTCGCCGAGGTTCTCGCCGATGCTCTGGGGCCGGTAGCCCGTGGCGTACACGAGGACGTCGGCGGGGAGCAGTTCGCGCTCGCCCGTCGGCAGGAACTCGACCGTCACCCGGACGTCGTCCGCGCGGGTCTCCACCTCGCGGATGCGGGACACGTTGAGCATCCGCAGCCGCTGCCTGCCCTGCACCTGCTCCTGGTACATCGTCCGGGACAGCGACTCGATCAACTCCATGTCGACCACGGAGTAGTTGGTGCTGCGGTGGTAGTCGAACAGGGACTGCTTGACCTCCGCGGGAGCGCCGTAGAAGACGTCCACCGCCTCCGGGTCGAAGATCCGGTTCGCGAACGGGCTGTCGTCGGCGGGGGTGTAGCCGTACTTCGCGAACACCGAGCAGATCTCGGCCTCGGGCAGCCTGCGGTGCAGGTAGTCGACGGCCTCGGCGGCGCTCTGGCCGGCACCGAGGACGACCGCGCGGCGCACCGGCCTTCCGGAGCGCACCAGTTCGTCGACCCGGGGCAGCAACTCGCTGCTGTGCCAGACGGTGTCGGACAGCGACGCGCCGGCCGGCAGCCGGGGCTCCAGGCCGGTGGCCACGCAGAGCGCGCGGGTGCGGCGCACGGTCCGGCCGGAGGGCGCGGCCGGGTCCCGGCTCACCACGTCGAACCAGCGGATCTCGCCGTCCTCGGTGACCGGCCGGACCGAGACGACCTCGGAGCCGTACGCCACTAGGTGGCCGAGCCGGGCGGCGGCCCACTCGAAGTAGTCGTGGAACTCCACCCGCAGCGGGAAGAGCGTCTTCTGGTTCAGGAAGTCGGTCAGCCGGCCGCGTTCGCGCAGGTAGCACAGGAAACTGAAGTCGCTGGTGGGGTCCCGCATCGTCACCAGGTCCTTGAGGAACGACACCTGCATGGTGGCGTCGTCGATCAGCATGCCCCGGTGCCAGCCGAACCGCGGCTGGCGCTCCAGGAATCCGGCGCGGAACCCGGCTCCCGGCCGCGCCGTCGCACCTTGCTCGTGCAGGGCGATCGCGAGGGCGAGGTTGGCCGGCCCGAACCCGATACCCAGTACGTCGTAGACGGAGTCCGGCCCACTCTCCAGCGTCGTCACCGCGTCATCGCCTCCCGTTGGGGGAACACGATGTCCCCGAGAAATTGGAAAGAACAGAAAGAACACAGACTGCTTCGGGCAGGCACATGCTAGATAAGGTGAGCCTAACCTGACAACGGGTGGAGTGGCTGTCACTGCCCCCGCGTACGGCGTGACCTGGAAGGAAGACGATGAGCAATCCGTTCGAGGACCCCGAGGGCGTCTACGTGGTGCTGGTCAACGACGAGAATCAGCACAGTCTGTGGCCGGAATTCGCCCAAGTGCCCGCCGGGTGGCGCGTGGTGCACGGTCCCGCCGGGCGGCAGTCCTGCCTGGAGTACGTGGAGACCCACTGGACCGACATGCGGCCCCGTACCCTCGCCCGCACGATGGACGGCTGACCGCCGGGGCGTTGTCAGTGGCGAGTGCGAGGCTGATGGGCATGGACGATGCGGAGTTCATGCGCGGCCGGGTCTACGGAGCCGAGCACGCCGATCCCGGGCCGCGGGCCGGACACGAGTACGCGCAACTCGTGGGCGGCCCGCTGGACGGCCTGCTCCTGGACGTCACCGGCACCTTCGGGGGCGGCGTCCCGGAGGGCGTCGCGCTCGCCACCGAGATAGGCCGGTACGGCGCCGGGGGCCGGGCTGTGTACGCCCCGCGCCCGGCGGACGGCAGACGCTTCGACTGGCAGGGCGACATCCCGTGAACGCCGCCCGCCGGGCCCCGCCTTCGGTACTCGGTGTCCGCGAGGCCGCCCGCCGGGCCCCGCCTCGGGACCCGGTGTCCGTCGCCGTCCTCGTCCGCTCTCAGACGCCGCTGTCGCGCAGCAGCGGCAGTGTGTCCGAGGTCAGGGGGCGGGGCTCGGCGTCGGTGTCCACGAGGACGACGTCGCAGCCGGCGGCACGGGTGAGCGCGCTGGTGAAGCTGGAGTCGGCGAACTGGACGAGCGCGCCCCGGGGAGAGCGGCCGACCGCGACGGTACGGGCGCCCAGTTCGGCCGCGTGCCGGGCCAGCTCCCGTCCGGCGGCGGCGTGGTCGCCGACACTGGTCAGGACCTGTCCGGAGGCGGTGACGCCCTGCCCGGAGAGCCGGTCGAGATGGGTGGCGACGGCGGCGCGGGCCCGGTCGTCGCTCTCGGTGTCGACGGCCTGCTGCTCGACGACGGCCGTCTGCCGGACGTGCACCACTTCGAGCGGGCTGCCGGCGTCGCGGGCGAGGCGTGCCGCCGCGTCCACGATGGCGGCGGCCCGGTCGTGGTCGCCCACGGCCACGACCACCGGACGCGTCCCCGGCGCGGCCGGAGCGCCGACGGCGACGAGGGACGGCGTGACCGACTCGCCCTGGGAGGGCGCCAGTTCGGCCTGCCGCAGCAGGCGGTGGCCGCTGGCCAGCACCGGGACGGCGAGCAGGAAGGTGGCCGCCCCGAGGTAGAAGGGCACGCTCAGATCGGTGGCGTCGGCGAGCTTCCCCGCGACGTAGGGGGCCAGCCCGCCGCCGATGAACCGCAGGAAGCCGTAGGCGGAGGAGGCGACGGGACGCTCGACGGGGGAGACGAGCATGACGGCCTGGGTGGTGAGGGTGTTGTTGATCCCGATGAACGCGCCGCTGACGATGACGGCGACGATCACCGTGCGGGGAGAGTCGACGCCGGCGGCGATGACGGCCATCACGATGCCGAGGCCGAGCAGATTGGCGTAGAGGACCGGCGCGGTGCCGAACCGGGCCTGGAGCCGGGGCGCGAACAGGACGCTGAACGCGGCCACCAGCAGACCCCAGCCGAAGAAGACCAGACCGAGCCGGTGGGCGTCCAGTTCCATCGGATAGGGGGCGTAGCCGAGCATGGTGAAGAAGCCCCAGTTGTACAGCAGGGCCATGATGCCCATGGTCGACAGACCCCGGTGGCGCAGGGCCCTGAGCGGGGCGACGGGGGAGGTGGGCCGCGCGGGCTTCGGCAGGGAGGGGACGAAGAGGACGGTGGCGACCAGTGCCACGGCCATCAGGACGGCGACGCCGAAGAACGGGCCGCGCCAGCTGAGGGCGCCCAACTCGCCGCCCAGCAGCGGGCCGACGGCGATACCGAGGCCGAGCGCGGTCTCGTAGAGGATGATCGCACCGGCGAAGCCGCCGCTCGCGGAGGCCACGATGACGGCGAGCGAGGTGGCGATGAACAGGGCGTTGCCGAGCCCCCAGCCGGCCCGGAAGCCGACGATGCCGTCGATGGAGCCGGTGGCGCCGGCGAGGGCGGCGAAGACGACGATGACGGCGAGGCCCGTGACCAGGGTGGGCTTGGCGCCGATGCGGCTGGAGACCCAGCCGACGAAGAGCATGGCGACGGCGGTGACGATGAGATAGCTGCTGAACAGCAGGGAGACCTGGCTCGGCGAGGCGTCCAGGCTCTCGGCCAGGGCGGGCAGGATCGGGTCGACGAGCCCGATGCCCATGAACGAGATGACACAGGCGAAGGCGACGGCCCAGACTGCCTTCGGCTGCCTGAACGGACTCGCGGGCTTGTGGTGCGTGGTGCTCATGCGCGGTGTTCTCCCTCGACTGCCGGGGGCGGAGAGACGCGGGTCGAACCCGTCGGCATGCGCCCGCGGAGCTGCGGAACACTGGGCACGGCGCTGCCGCGAGACCTCGCGGTAAGCCGATTATGCATATAGTTGTACTCTGCATCAACACTCGCGCGGTCAAGACTCCGTGCGGTCAAGAGTCCGCGGTCAAGAGTCCGTGCGGCACGGAGGTCATCCGTGCGGCACGGAGGTCAGGTCGACGTGATCCGGGAGATCGCCTCCAGCGTCAGCGCCCGGTCGTGCGGTTCCTCGGCCAGGGCGCGGTGCAGGGTCAGACCCTCGATGAGGGCGTCGAGCTGACGGGCCGTGTCCGGGTCGAAGTGCCGCTCCAGATGGACCCGGCTGCGGCCCATCCACTCGTGGGTGAGTGCGCGGTAGACCGGCCGGCGGGCGGCGAGCGTGTACAGCTCCTGGGTGAGCACGAGATCCCGCCGGCTGCCCTCGGAGAGGATGTGCACGAGGTCGGCCACCGCCTCCCGGGCCTCGTCGCGGTCGGCCGGCGCGGCGAGGTGCTCGTCGAACAGCGCGACGATGTGGTCGGTGAAACTGCGGAAGGCCTCCCGCAACAGGGCGTCGATACCGCTGAAGTGGTATGTCATCGAGCCCAGCGGGACGCCCGCGCGCGCGGCGATCTTCCGGTGCGAGACGCCCGCCACCCCCACCTCGGCGATCACGTCGAGGGTGGCTTCGACGATGCGCTCGCGGCGCCGGGGGTCCGTGTGTCCGGTGGCCATGGCGCGCGGGTCAGAGGTCGCGGACGGGCCGGGCGGGGCTGCCCACGGCGACGACACCGGCGGGCACGTCCTTGGTGACGACCGCGCCCGCGCCGATGACGGAGTTGTCGCCGATCGTGACGCCGGGCAGGACGATGACGCCGCCGCCGAGCCACACGTTGTCGCCGATGGTGATCGGCAGCGCGGCCTCCAGTCTGTCGCGGCGGGGTCCCGGCTCCAGCGGGTGCGTCGGCGTCAGCAGCTGGACGTTCGGCCCGATCTGGCAGTCCTTGCCGATGGTGATCGCCGCGACGTCCAGTGCCGTCAGGTTGTAGTTGACGAAGGTCCGCGCGCCGATCGAGATGTTGCTGCCGTAGTCGACGTACAGCGGCGCGCGCACGTGTGCCTCCTCGCCCAGCGAGCCGAGCAGTTCGACGAGGACCGGCCGTGCGGCCTCGGCGTCCTCGGCGAAGGCGGCCTGGTAGCGGGCGGCCAGCCGCATGGCCCGCTGCTGCCGGCGGGCGATCTCGGGGTCGTCGGCGATGTAGAGGTCGCCCGCCCGCATGCGCTCCAGATTGCTGCGGGGGTCCTGCGCGAAGTGGTCCGTCGTCGGCATGGGCCGATCGTACACCGTGGAGCGTACGATCGTACGCTCCACGGCGGGCGGCGTCGCGAGCCGTCGTTGCGCGGCCGTTCGGCGGCGTCAGGCGGTGGTGCCGCGTCGCGGCTGGAGCACTCCGGAGAGCGCGACCACCAGCACGCCGGCCAGGGGGACGACGAGCAGGCCCGCCCGCAGGCCGGTGGAGTCGGCGACGAGCCCGACGACCGGCGGGGAGAGCAGGAAGCCGAGCCGCATCAGCCAGGAGACGACGGTCAGCCCGGTTCCCGGCTTCAGGCCGGGCAGTTCGTCGGCCTCGTGCATCGCGGCGGGGACCAGGGTCGCCACGCCGAGTCCCGCCGTGGCGAATCCGAGGACCGTCCCGGCCGTCGTCGGCACGGCCAGCGCCAGGCCCATGCCGGTCGCGGCGACGAGGCCCCCGGTGCGGGCCACGGTCCGCTGGCCGAACCGGTCGACGAGCCGGTCGCCGACGAGGCGGCCGACGAACTGGGCCCCGACCAGCGCGATGTAGCCGGAGGCCGCGAGCGTCGCCGTCGCGTGCAGCGACTCGGAGAGGTAGAGCGCGGCCCAGGAGTTGCCCGCGTCCTCGACGAGCGCGCCGGCCGTGGCGATGAGGACGAGGGCGGCCAGCACCCGGACGGTTCCCCGCCCGGGGACCGCCCGCCCGGCGCTCCGCACACCGCGAGCACCCCACGACCCGGCCTCCGCACCCTCCGACGAGCCCTTCCCGGCCTCCCACGCACCCCTCCCGGCCTCCGAGCCCGCCCTGACCTCCGCGGCCTCCGGTGCCGAGGCCCGCCCTGCGGGAACCTCCGGAGACGGAGACGGAGCCTCCGGTGCCGCCGCTGCCGCGGCGTCCTCCGTCTCGGGGCCGGGCAGGCAGAACCGCAGCGCCACGCAGGCCGCGACCGCGAACACGACCCCCGATATCAGCAGATGCTGCCCGCGCGGCAGACCGAGCGCGATGGCACCGGCGGCCATGGAACCGCCGGTCACCGCGCCGATGGACCAGATGGCGTGGAAGCCGTTGATGATGGAGCGGCCGTAGCGGCGCTGCACCCGCAGACCGTGCGCGTTCTGCGCGACATCGGTGACCGCGTCCATCGCCCCGGCCAGGAACAGCGCCGCCGCGAAGACCCAGACCGACCCCGCGAGCGCCGCCGCGAGGATGCCCGCGCCGGTCAGCAGGGTCCCGGCCACCGCGACGCGGGCCGAGCCCAGGCGCCGGACGAGCACCCCGGCCGCCGGTCCGGCCACGACGGCGCCGGTCGCGAAGGCCGCGACGGCCAGGCCGTAGGCCGTGTTGCCGATCCCGAGATCGTCCTTGATCTGCGGAAACCTCGGCAGGAGGTTGGCGTACAGGGCCCCGTTGGTGAAGAACAGGACGGCCACGGCGACCCGTGCCTGCCGCACGGCCGGTGCCGGCCGTCGGAGAACGTCAACAGTCATGCGCGGGAGCCTACAGCGGCGAGCGTACGACCGTACACTCCCGTGCGAGGTGCGGGAATGGAGCGGGGACGACCGCTGTTGTGCAGGGCAGCAAGACATCAGGGAAAGGAACACCGTGGCGCGCAGCAGTGCACGTCCCGTCGTCAAGCTGAGGTCGACGGCGGGAACGGGCGTCACCTACGTGACGCGCAAGAACCGACTCAACGACCCCGACCGGCTGGTCCTGCGCAAGTACGACCCGGTCGCCGGGGCGCACGTCCCCTTCCGCGAAGAGCGCTGACGACACCGGAGAGGAGCACCCCATGAAGGTACGGAACTCCCTGCGGGCGCTGAAGGCGAAGCCCGGCGCACAGGTGGTGCGCCGACGGGGCAGGACGTTCGTGATCAACAAGAAGGACCCGCGCTCCAAGGCCCGGCAGGGCTGACGCGGGAAACGGCGGCGCCGCGCACCCTCCGGGGTGCGCGGCGCCTCGCGCGAGGAAAAACCGTTGCGGGCGGCCGTCGATCCGCCGACTCTTCTCCCATGTGCCCAGCCTTCCTGCGGCCCGCGGCCCTCGCCGACGTGCCCGCCGTCACCGCGCTGCTCAACGAGATCGACCGCATCGAGATCGGCCGCGCGGAGACCGACGAGCACACCGTCGAGGCCGACCTGACCCACCCCGGCACCGACCTGGCGCGCGACTCCTGGGTGGGCGTCGCCGACGACGGCCGGCTCGTGGCGTACGGACTGCTGTGGGACGAGTCCGGCGGCGAACGGATCGACATCGACCACTACGTGCTGCCCGACCACCAGGACACCGGCCTGCGGCTGCTCGCGGCGATGGAGGACCGCGCCCTGGCCAAGGCGCGGGAGAACGGCGCCGGGCGCGCGGTCGTCCACCTCCACCTCAACTCCGCGCCCACCACCGACACCGCCGCGCTCGCGGCCCGGGGCTGGCGCACCGTACGCCGCTACCACGTGCTGCGCCGGCCCCTCGACCCCGCGCGGGACCTCACCCCCGGACCACCGCCAGGGACACGGATACGGGCCTGCGCCACGGAGGCGGACCGCCGCCGCGTACACGCGCTGTACCAGGCGTCGTTCGCCGGCCACTTCGACTTCCAGCCGCGCACCTACCGCCAGTGGCTGCACGACGTGGACGCCGAGCACCTGGACTGGTCCCTGGTCTGGATCGCGGCCACCGACGGCCTCGGGGACGCGGGGTTCCTGCTGGCCCGGGACGACCGCGAGGCCATGGGCTGGATCCGCTCCCTCGGCGTGCTGGACGCGGCGCGCGGACGCGGCCTGGGCGGCCTGCTGCTCCGGCACGCCTTCGCCCGGTTCGCCGCGGGCGGCCGGGACACCGTCGGCCTCGGCGTCGACACGGCCAACGCGACGGGCGCGCCCCGGCTGTACGGACGGCACGGACTGACGCTGCACTACGCCGTCGACACGTGGGAGGCCGTCGTCGCGGCGCCGGCGGACGCGAAGGCCCGGGTGACCTGAGACCGTTCTGCCACGGCACCCGTCCCCGCCGGCGTGGGGACGGGTACCGCTCCGTACAGCGCGACGGCCGCGCCCACCGTCACACCTGGGACGGCAGGACACGGCCGTTGCCCGCGTCGCGGCGTACGGTCAGGCGCGTACGTCAGGCCGCCGCGGCGAAACTGCTCGTGACGGCCGTGTCCGTACGGGCGTGCACCACCAGCCGCAGACCGCGGGTGTCGGCGTTGTTCTCCAGCATCCGGCGGAGCGGGGCGCTGTGGGTCACCACGGACATGAGGATGCCGAGCCGGGCGCAGAACTGGTGGGCCCGCAGGACGGCGCTGACCGCCGCGCCGCCCGCCGCCTCGTCGGAGAGGACGACGACGACCGGCCTTGGCCGGTGGGCGTCGACCAGATCCGTGATCCTGTTGGCCAGGTCGGCGCGTCCGCCGATCCCCGGGTCCCGCTCCACCGTGATGACCAGCACCGCGTGGTCCAGGCGGTACGACAGCATGGCAACCTCCGATCCCCACCGTTCGTGCCCGGTGTATCCGGAAGGAGGGTGCCCCGAGAAAGGGCCGCGATACCCGGGAGATGCCCAGGTGCCTCCTGACGGCTCCCCGGGCCGCCGGGACACCTGGACGGCGCGGGGCCGGCCCCGGGGCGGGTACGGCCGGGGAGCCCAGGCCGTGCCCGTCCCGTCTGGTGGGAGTCGCCCGGCGGTGCGACGCTGGGTGGGACGAGGGTCCGAGGCAGGGTCGACACAGGGGAACCCGGGAGGGCACCGATGGGACGGGACGTTCCGGCTCTGGTCTTCACCCGCGAGGACCGCCGCCGGTACCGCATCAAGATGCAGGAGTGCCTCGACTCGTTCGCGCAGATGCTGCGCGAGTCACGGTTCGAGGCGGAGCGGCCCCAGGTCGGCCTGGAGATCGAGCTGAACCTGGTCGACGCCGACGCCGAACCGGCGATGCGCAACAGCGACGCCCTGGAAGCCATCGCGGACCCCGCCTGGGCCACCGAGCTGGGCCGCTTCAACGTGGAGATCAACATCCCGCCGCGCCGGCTGACGGCGGGCGGCCCCGACGCCTGGGAGTCCGAGATCCGCGCCGCGCTGAACCACGCGGACGAACGCGCCAGGTCGGTCGGTACCCAGCTGATCATGACGGGCATCCTCCCGACGCTGCGGCAGGAGGACGCCGGCGGCGCCGCCCTGTCCGAGAACCCGCGCTACCACCTGCTCAACGACCAGATCTTCGCGGCCCGCGGCGAGGACCTCCGCATCGAGCTGGACGGCGTCGACCGGCTGCGGACCTACGCGGACACCATCACCCCGGAGGCGGCGTGCACCAGCACGCAGTTCCACCTCCAGGTGGCGCCGGAACAGTTCGCCGACTACTGGAACGCGGCCCAGGCCATCGCGGGCGTCCAGGTCGCGCTGGCCGCCAACTCGCCGTTCCTCTTCGGCAAGGAACTGTGGCACGAGACCCGCATCCCGCTGTTCGAGCAGGCCACCGACACCCGCCCCGAGGAGATCAAGGCCCAGGGCGTCCGGCCGCGGGTCTGGTTCGGGGAACGCTGGATCACCAGCGTCTTCGACCTCTTCGAGGAGAACCTGCGGTACTTCCCCGCGCTGCTGCCGCTCTGCGACGAACAGAGCCCCGCCGACACACTCGACCGCGGTGACATACCCGAACTGTCCGAGCTGACCCTGCACAACGGCACCATCTACCGCTGGAACCGCCCGGTCTACGCGGTCGCCGGTGACCGGCCGCACGTACGCGTGGAGAACCGCGTCCTGCCCGCCGGCCCCACCGTCGCCGACTCCCTCGCCAACGGCGCCTTCTACTACGGACTGACCCGCGCCCTGGTCGAGGAGGAACGCCCCGTGTGGTCGCGGATGTCCTTCGCGGCGGCCGAGGAGAACCTGCACACCGCCGCGCGGCACGGCATCGAGGCCCGCCTGTACTGGCCCGGGGCCGGGGAGGTGCCGGTGCCCGAACTGGTCCTGCGCCGGCTGCTGCCGATGGCCCACCGCGGCCTGGAACTCTCCGGCATGGACGCCGCCTGGCGGGAGCCGCTCCTCGGCGTCATCGAGCAGCGGTGCGTGACCGCCCGCAACGGGGCGACGTGGCAGAAGGCGGTCTTCCACCGCCTGCACGCCGCGGCCCACCACGACCGCCACGAGGCGCTGCGGCGGATGACGCGGATGTACATCGACTACATGCATCTGAACGCGCCGGTCCACACCTGGCCGGTCGACTGACCGCACCGGGCGGCGAGGAACACCACCCGCACCGGACAATGGGGGCCATGACCACCCGCCCCGCCACCACCGACCCGGCCGTCCACCCGGCCCTCACGGCCGCCGCGCACGCGGCCCTCGACGCCTACGCCGCCGCCCGTGCCGCACACGACCGGGCGACCCTCGCCGAGTCCGTCGCGACGGGCGCCGACGGCACCCCCACGATGCGCATCGACCGCCTCGTCGAGGACGCCGTGATCGACGCGCTGCGCCCGCACGGCGTCAACATCCTCTCCGAGGAGAGCGGCTGGATCGACCACGGCAGCGCCGCCTCCCTGGTCATCGACCCCCTCGACGGTTCCGCCAACGGCGCGGCCGGGGTGCCGCTGACCGCGTTCGCGGCGGCCGTCGCGGTCGACGGCGAGTTCACCGAGGCGTACACGGTGTGGCTGGACACCGGCCGCAGCTGGTGGGCGCACCGCGACCACCCGGTGCCGTACCGCACGTCTGGCCGTACCGAGCTGTCCGGGGCGGCGCTGTCGCTGCTCCGCCCGCACACCGCGAAGCCCGGTCCCGCGGCGGCCTGGTGGGCCGCGGCCGCCCGCGCCGCCCGCGTCCGTGTCCTGTCGACCACCTGCCTGGAGGCCGCGCTGGTCGCCGAGGGCGCCACCGACGCCTTCGCCGACGCCTGCTCGGACACGCACCGGCTGGTCGACCTGGCCGCCGCGGCCGTGATGGTGCCGCGCGCCGGGGGAGTGGTCCTGGACGCCCGGGGCCGCCCCCTGGTCTTCGACACCGACCTGACCCGTCGCTGGTCCGGGATCGTGGCCGCCACGCCGGAACTCGGCGCGGAACTGGCCGACGTACTGACCACGGCGGCGGACAGCGCGTGAGCCGTTCCCTTCGGGACCAGCGACGGTGCACCCGTGGGACACCGCACGGCCGCCGGGCGCCTACCCTCGTGGTCGTGGACCGAGGGGTCGTGGACCGAGGGGAAGAGGCGCGCGGGCGGGCGGGGGAACGCTCAGCGCTCCGCCGGTACGGGGTGCCGGCTCATGATGGAGACCCGGTTGAAGGCGTTGATGGTGACGGCGATCCAGATCACCGCGGAGATCTCGTCGTCGGTGAGCACCTCGCGGGCGCCCGCGTACGCGGCCTCCTGCGCGGGCAGGTCGGCCGGCGAGGTGGTGGCCTCCGCCAGCGCGAGCGCCGCGCGTTCCGTCGCTGTGAACAGCTCCGTGTCCCGCCAGGCGGGCAGCACACCGAGCCGCTGCGTCGTCTCGCCGGCGCGCAGGGCCGCGCGGGTGTGGACGTGCAGGCAGAAGGCGCAGCCGTTGATCTGCGACACGCGCAGGTTGACCAGTTCCACGAGCGTACGGTCGAGTCCGGCCTCGGCGGCGACCGCGCGCACGGCCTCCGACGTCCGCACCAGCGCCTGGTACGCGGCGGGGTTCTGCTTGTCGATGAAGACGCGGCCGCTCAACTCGGCTCTCCTTCGGACGCCGCCGCACAGGCGAACGGGCAAGTGATTGAATGTGAAAGTACCATGAGGGATGGAGGTGGTCCTCGATGAGCAACGTCGAGACGGAGCCCGCACAGACACGCTGCGGCACCACGGGGGACGCGGACGGTCGTCCGGGACCGGACGAGCGGGGGGCCGAGGTCCTCACCCCGCGCGACGTGCCGCTGGGCGGTCCCCGGGCGATGAAGGTGCGGCGCACCCTGCCGCAGCGGGCCCGCACGCTCATCGGCGCGTGGTGCTTCGCGGACCACTACGGCCCCGACGACGTCGCCGGCACCGGCGGCATGGACGTCGCCCCGCACCCGCACATCGGCCTGCAGACGGTGAGCTGGCTGTTCAGCGGCGAGATCGAACACCGCGACAGCCTGGGCACCCACGCCTACGTCCGCCCCGGCGAACTGAACCTGATGACCGGCGGCCACGGCATCAGCCACTCCGAGGTCTCCACACCGGAGACCACCGTCCTGCACGGAGTACAGCTGTGGGTGGCCCTCCCGTCCGAACACCGCTCCGCCGACCCGGACTTCCAGCACTTCGTCCCCGAGCCGGTACACGTCGAGGGCGCGGAGATCCGGGTCTTCCTGGGCTCACTGGGCGGTTCGGTGTCCCCGGTCCCCACCTTCACCCCGCTCCTCGGAGCGGAACTCACCCTGGCCCCGCACGCCACGGTCACCCTCCCGGTCGACCCGGCCTTCGAACACGGCCTGCTGGTGGACACGGGAGAGGCCGTCCTGGACCACACCACCCTCAACGCGGCGGAGTTGGGCTACACACCCCCCGGCACGGAAACCCTGACCCTCCACAACCCGGCCCCCACCCCCACCCGGACCGTCCTCCTGGGCGGCCCGCCGTTCGGGGAGGAGATCATCATGTGGTGGAACTTCGTGGGCCGTTCCACGGAGGAGATCGCCCAGGCCCGCGAGGACTGGACGGCCGGCCGCCGCTTCGGTGAGGTGAAGGGCTACGACGGCGACCCGCTCCCGGCACCGACGCTCCCGAACGTAGCGCTGAAGCCCCGCAAGAACAGCCGCTGAGCCGCGCAGGCAGCCTGTCCCCCCGGTGCGGCGGGGGAGGGGCGCCGTCGGCGCGGTGGGCGCCGATGTCAACCGCCCGCCGACCGGGACCGCTGTCCGGTCAGCAGCAAGGTCAGCGCGCACGCACCGCCGGCCAGCCAGGTCAGCGCCGCCGCCGTGCCCTGGCCGGCGGCCAGCAGCACGGCGAAGACGACGATCGCGGCCGTCACACCGACCGCGGCGGTACGCCGCGGACCGCCTCCGGCGGCCCACGCGCGGCGCAGCGTGCCGGAGCGCCGCCAGGAGGTCCACAGGACGAGGCCGACGATCACCGCCTCGGCCACCGCGAACCAGACCGGGACCCGGGGCAGCGCTCCCGGACCCGGCTCGCCGTGCCACAGGTCCAGCAGTCCCCGGACGAGGACGACGGGACCGGCCAGGGCGAACAGGCCCGCGAAGACCCGGAGGAAGCCGATGCTCAGGAACGGGGAGTCGGCACCGCCGAACGGACGGGCCGCGCGCGAGGCCGCCAGGAAGCGGTGGGCCGCTCCCCGCGCGTCCGTCGCCACGATCCAGCCGAACGCCGTGGCCACCGTCCCCCAGACCAGCAGAATCACCGCACCCCTCCCTCGATCGGCACGCTATGCGCATGCACCGTCGGGGGCGGCTCAAACCGTTCCTGTTCGTGCGGGCGGCGGTGCCGCGGGCAGTTCCACGACGGTACGGAGCCCGTCGGCGGAACGGCTCGATGAGGGTCGGGACCAACTCCTCGGTGATCCGCTCACCGGTGTTCTCGACCGTGAGGACCACCGTCCCGGCGCCGGCCCGCCAACTCCCGTACGGGGGCCCGGTGTATCCGCGGTCAGTAGTCGGCGGTCGCTCGTTCGGTGACGACGCAGCGGGTGATCTGGTCCAGGCGTCCGCTGCCGGCGAGGAAGAAACGCTGAGGCGTACTGTCCTTGGCCGGTACCTGTACTTGAGAGGTGGCGTCGACGAGGGTGTTGCCGTAGCTGTCCTCGAAGCTGATTCTGACGGTGAAGGTGACCTGGCGGCCGTTCGGGTTGCTGACCTCGACGGTCGCGTACGGCTCGTCCGGGCTGGCGCAACTCACGAGCGTGGCGGTGCCGTCCTTCAGCGGTCGCTCGTTGCTGCGGGACGCCCGGCTGCTCGGCGACGCGTCGCTCCCCGACGGCGAGGGCGAGGACGACTGAGAGGGCGAGTGCGAGGGCGTGGCCGACGACGAACTGTCGTGGTCCTGGCGTGCGCTGCTGCATCCGCCGCCCCCACTGCCGTCGTGCCGGCCGCTGTTCTCCGGGCCGTCCGTGGACGAGAATCCCGTCAGAGCCAGGACGGTCGCGGCCGACACCGCTGCGAAGCTGAGCCCGCGCCTCCACATGTACATGCCGTCACCCTAACCAGGGCCGTCACCAGGGAGAGAACCGCATGGCGATTCAGCGAATGGACAACGTCGGCATCGTCGTCGGTGACTTGGACGCCGCCGTCGCCTTCTTCGCGGAACTCGGTATGGAGCTGGAGGGCAGGGGAGAGGTCGAGGGACTCTTCGCCGACCGGTGCACCGGACTGGACGGCGTCCACTGCGGCATCGCGATGATGCGGAGCCCGGACGGCCACAGCCGCCTCGAACTGGCGGAGTACCGCAGCCCCGCCGCGACCGGTGCCGGGCGGCGCAACCCTCCGCACAACATCCTGGGCACGCACCGCGTGATGTTCGCTGTCGACGACATCGAGGACACCGTCGCGCGTCTGCGCCCGCACGGCGCCGAACTCGTCGGCGAGATCGCCCGGTTCGAGGACAGTTACCTGCTCTGCTACCTCCGCGGCCCGGACGGCATCATCGTCGGCCTGGCCGAGCAGCTGGGCTGAGCCCCCACTCGGCCCAGCCCGGCCAGCCGGTCGGTCAGTCGGTGACCAGGGCCAGGGTGAAGCCGTCGTAGCCCTTGCCGCCCACCGTCTGCAGCGCGGTCGCGGTGAGCCGGGGGTGCTCGGCGATGTCCTGGACGAAGCGGCGGATGCCCTGGACCGAGGGGTCGTCGTTCTCGGGGTCGGTGACGGCGCCGCCCCGGACGACGTTGTCGCCGATGATGAGACTGCCGGGCCGGGTGAGTTCGAGGGCCCACCGCAGGTACGCGGGGTTGGACGGCTTGTCGGCGTCGATGAAGACCAGGTCGAAGGGGCCCGCGCCCTCCTCCGCGAGCCGGGGCAGCGACTCCAGCGCCGCCCCGACGCGTACGTCCACGATGTCTTCCAGCCCCGCACGGGCGACGTTGGCGAGGGCGACCTCGGCGTGGTGCGGATCGTTCTCCAGGGTGACCAGGTGCCCGTCCCGCGGCAGGGCGCGGGCGAGCCAGATGGTGCTGTAGCCGCCGAGGGTGCCGATCTCCAGGATCTTGCGGGCGCCCCGGACGCGGGCGAGCAGGTGCAGCAGTTTGCCCTGGTTGGGGGCGACCTGGATGGCGGGAAGCCCTTCCGTCGCGCTGACCGAGGCGGCCGCGGTCAAGGCGTCGTCCTCCTGGACGAGGAGCTCGTTGAAATAGTCGTCGACGGTGTTCCAGGTCTGCTGTGACTGCTGCGACATCGTTCGTTCCCTTTCGATACTCGCTGAGTTCCGGACGGGAACCTACTACGGGGCCCGACACGATGCCGCAGGCGTCGGTGGTGCCCCGGCGCCCCGGTGACTCGTCGACCCGGCGACCCGCGGTGGACGCACACCCGTGCCGGAGACGGCCCGAGTAGGCTGCCGGTGATCACGGCCGCCGAGCAAGTCCGACGCGAGATGCGGAGATCCCGATGACCACAGCGCGCGACCTGACCTTCGTGTCCTCGGACGTCGCCTCCGAGTACCCCGTCGAGCGCGGCGACCTCGCGCTGGCGTTGGCCGGGGCCGAACTGATCGACCTGCTCGCCGCCGGGACGGTCGTACTGGACGACGGCCTCGTGCGGCCGGCCGAGGGAGCCGGGTCCGGCGACCCGCTCCTGGCCGCCGCGGCCGGCACCGTACGGGGTGAGCCGCGGGAGTCCGTGGCGGACTGGCTGTGGCGCCGGGGCGAAGGGCTGGCGGACACCTACCGGGCCGCGACGGGAACCGAGGACCGCGGCCGGCCGCGCCGGGCGGTGTGGCGGACCGCGGAGCGCACCGCCCCGGCCGCCCCCGCCGACCCGCGGGACCGGGGCGGCGCCGCCGACCGCTGGCACGCGGGCGAACCCGTGCTGGTGGCCCTGGCCGCCGCCGTGGGCATCCGGCACGACGAGGCGGACCGCATCGCCGACCCCGACGACGAGGCGGTCACGACCGTTCTGGCAGCGGTCGGCGACGCCGTGGTCGAACTGGCGGCGATCCGGCAGCGCCGCAGCGTGGAGGAAGCGGCGTTCGACAACATCTGGCGAGGATGGTGACGGCTCCGTCTCCCCGGCACACGGGTGGACCAGCGCCCCGGCCGAGCCCCGGCCATGCCCCGGCCACGCCTCGACCGTGCCGCCGGCGGCAAGAGGCAGGTGAGGCCCGGGACCGGGCGGGTACTGGGTGTGTGTACGACGCACGCAGCACTTGGAGGTATCCCATGGGCAAGCTCGGTGACATGGCGAACAAGGCCAAGGAGATGGCGAAGGGCCACCCCGACCAGGCCGACCGGGGCGTCGAGCGCACGGAGCGCATGGTGGACGAGCGGACGGGCGGCAAGTACGACGCCCAGACCGACAAGGCCGCCGACGCGGTGCGCCGTTCCTACGGCGACGACGGGACGACGTGGCGGTAGCCCCCCGACCGGCGCCGGGGAAACACGAGGCCGGCCGGGCACGGACCTGTACGTCCGTGCCCGGCCGGCCTCGGCCGTTCCCGCCCGCTTTCGCCCGCTCTCGCCCGCCGGATCCCCGGCAGGGTCACGGCGCCGTTATCGAAGAGGTGTCGTACGGCGCGCCGGACGGGTGAATCTGCCGGGCCGCGCCGGCCGGTCCCTCCGCCACCCAAAGCCTCAGGTAGCGGGCGAAACGATTCACTGTCCGGACAAGTCCGGTTGACCGCCTTCCCGGACGCCCGACATCCTGAACGCCGGGCCGGGAGGGGGCCGCCCGCCCGGAGACCCGCGCCGGGTACCCCCTCGCACCCGTGTGCCGGTGCGCCACACCACCGAGAGGGGCCGTTCCTTGGCAGGCAGCAAGCCGGAACTGAGCGCGCTCAGGGCGACCAAGTACACCTCGTCGAAACGGACCGCCGGCCACCTGGAACGGCTGCGCCGCCTCGGCTACCACACCGGTCTGCGGGCCCTCGACGCCTGGGACACCGTACGGGGGAGACAGCACCCGCTGCTGCCGCCCCGCCGCCACCGCCGCTTCGTCGGCAACGGCGACTTCCTGGAGGTGGGCCGCCGGATCACCGCGTACATGCGGGACGAACTCGGCCTCGGCCCCGGACACGACGTGCTCGACGCCGGATGCGGTCCCGGACGGATCGCGGTGCCGCTCACCGACGTCCTCACCGAGGGCTCCTACCTCGGCTTCGACATCGTGCCGCACGCCATCGACTGGTGCGCGCGCACCATCACCCCCCGCCACCCCCGCTTCCGCTTCGCGCACGTCGACATCCGGCAGGAGATCTACAACCCGGAAGGCACCCTGGACGCGGCCGACTTCCGGTTCCCCGCCGAGGACGCCGCCTACGACATCGCGGCCCTCGTCGGACTCATCAGCCATCTGCGCCCGGCCGAGACGGAGAACTACCTGGCGGAGTCCGCCCGCGTCCTCCGGCCGGGCGGCGTGTGCTTCGCCACCGCCTACCTCCTCACCGACGAGGCCGCCGCCAACATGGCGCGCGGCGCGACCGCGTTCACCTTCCCGCACGACCGCGGCGACCACCACGTCCACTCCGCTCAGGAGCCCACGTACGCCATCGCCTACCGCCCCGACCTGCTGCTGACGATGGCCTCCCGGCACGGACTGCGCATGCTCCGGGACCCCCGGCCGGGAACCTGGGGCGTCTCACCGCGCCGCCCGGCCTCGATGGACCTGCTCGTCCTCGAACGCGACTGACGGGCCGGCAACACACCCCCACCGACCACGAGTAAGGACCCCCTCCCGCCCATGAGCGACATCACCAGCCCCGCCTCCGCCCCCGTCGACGGCACCCCCGGCGTCATCCTCGTCTCCGGCATCTCCGCCTCCGGCAAGTCCACCGTCGCCCAGGCCCTCGCCGAGCGGCTGCCCCGCTCGGCACACGTGCGCGGCGACACCTTCCGCCGCATGATCGTGAGCGGCCAGGCCCACATGACCGCCGACGCCCCACCGGAGGCCGTCGCCCAGCTCCGGCTGCGCTACCGCCTCGCCGCCACCGCCGCGGACGCCTACGTGGACGCCGGCTTCACGGCCGTCGTCCAGGACCTCTTCCTCGGCGAGTACCTGGCCGACATGCCCCGGCTGATCCGCAGCCGCCCGCTCGCCGTGGTCATGCTCGCGCCCGACCCCGAGGTCGTGGCCCGGCGCGAGGCCGAGCGCGCCAAGACCGGCTACGGCCCCGACTGGCAGCCCAGCGCCATGGACCAGGTGCTCCGGGACAGCACCCCCCGCATCGGGCTGTGGCTCGACACCTCCGAGCAGACGGTCGAGGAGACCGTCGACGAGATCCTCAAGCGCGCCTGGACCGAGGGCGCCGTCTCCTGACCGCGCCCCGCGCGACTCCCCTGCCGGGGCCCGGTCCGCCGGGCCCCGGCCCGCCCGGCGCGCACCGCGCCGAGGAAGGACCACCCGGGTGCACACCCGATACATCGGCGGCCCGCACGGCAGCCCGGTGGGCGCCGTCGGTCTCGGCTGCATGGGCATGTCCTACGCCTACGATCCCGCCGGCCGCGACGACACCACCTCGACCGCCGTCCTGCACCGCGCCCTCGACCTCGGCGTGACCCTCGTCGACACCGCCGACGTCTACGGCCCCCACACCAACGAGGAGTTGGTCGGCCGGGCGCTCGCCGACCGCCGGGACCGCGCCTTCCTCGCCACCAAGGTCGGCTTCGTCACCGGGGAGACCCGGCTGCGCCGCGACGGCCGCCCCGCGCACATCCGCGCCGCCGTCGACGCCAGCCTGCGCCGCCTCCGCACCGACCACCTCGACCTCTACCAACTGCACCGGGTCGACCCCGAGGTCCCGCTGGAGGAGTCCTGGGGCGCCCTGGCCGACACCGTACGGGCCGGCAAGGTCCGCCTCCTCGGCCTGTCGGACGTGAGCGCCGAGCAGGTGCGCCGCGCCGCACGCGAACACCCCGTCGCCGCCGTACAGGCGGAACTGTCCCTGTGGACCCGCGACGCCACCACCGACCTGCTGCCCTTCACCGCACGGGAGGGCATCACCCTCATCGCGTACGCGCCGCTCGGCCGCGGCTTCCTCGCCGGCCGCTTCGACACCGCCGACGACGTGCCCGACGGCGACTACCGCCGCCACAACCCGCGCTTCACCGAGGACAACTTCGCGGCCAACCTCCGCCTCCTGGACGGTGTGCGCACCGTCGCCCGGCGCCGCGGTCTCACCCCCGCGCAGACCGCCCTCGCCTGGGTGCTCTCCCGCGGCCCGCACGTCGTCCCCGTCCCCGGCACCAAGAACCCGGCGTACCTGGACGACAACGCCGCGGCCGCCGACGTCCGGCTGGACGACGACGACCTCGCCCTGCTGGACGCCCTGCCGGCCGCCGCCGGGGCCCGCCAGTGACGCGGGACGCCCCGGCCCGCGGCCGCACGTCCCGTACCTCTCCCACCGAAGGAACGTCACCCGTGTCCGCAACCGACCCGTCGACCCTGCGCCGCGGCGTCGGAGTGCTCGCCGTCGCCGTACGCGAGGAACCCTGGATCTTCACCGTGGCCCTGGCCGCCAGCGCCCTCTACGGTGTCGCGCCGGTCGCCACCTCCTGGACGCTGGGCCGCATCACCGAGGACGTCATCCTGCCCGCCTTCCGGGAGGGCCGGACCACCGCCGCCGCCCTGGCCGGCGCCGGACTGGCCGTCTTCGGTGTCGCGATGCTCCGGGTCGTCGGGGTGATCGGACGCCGGGTCGGCGCGGGCATCATGCAGTTCCGGCTCCAGGCCACCTACCGCCGCAAGGTCGCCCGGCGCTACCTGAGGCTCCCGCTCTCCTGGCACCAGCGGCACCCGGCGGGGCAGCTCCTGTCCAACGTCGGCGCCGACGTGGAGGCGGCCTGGGCACCCGTCGTGCCGCTGCCCAGCGCCATCGGCGTGGCCGTCATGCTCGTCGCCGCCATGGTCTCCATGTTCACCGTCGACCCGGTACTGGCGGCGGTCGCGCTGCTGGTCTTCCCCTCCATCGGCCTGCTCAACGTCGTCCACCAGCGCAGGCTCACCCCGCTCGCCCAGCGCGCCCAGGCGCTGCGCGCCGAGACCAGCGACATCGCCCACGAGAGCTTCGACGGCGCCCTGGTCGTCAAGACCCTCGGCCTTGAGGAGCACGAGACGGCCCGCATGAGCGAGGCCGCGAACCGGCTCCGGGACGCCAACGTGGCGGTCGGCCGCACCCGCGGCCGCTTCGACCCGCTGCTCGACGCCCTGCCCAGCCTCGGCATCCTCAGCGTCCTCGCCGTCGGCACCGGCCGGCTCGCCGCGGGCGCCGTGAACGTCGGCGAACTCGTCCAGGTCGCCTACCTGTTCACGATGATCGCCTTCCCGGTACGCGCCTTCGGCTGGGTCCTCGCCGAACTGCCCCGCAGCGCCGTCGGCTGGGCCCGCGTCCGGCACGTCCTCGACGCCGAGGGCGACCTGCCCACCGGGCGGCTGCGGCTGTCCGACGCCGGCCCGATCAGCCTCGACACCCGGGGCGTCAGCTACGGCTACGACGACAGCCTCGTCCTGCACGACGTCACCCTCAGCGTGGGCTCCGGACGGACCGTCGCCGTCGTCGGCCCCACCGGATCGGGCAAGTCGACCCTGGCCACCCTCATGGTCCGGCTCGTCGACCCCGTCCGCGGCGACGTGCTCATGGACGGCCTCGACGCCCGCGAGATGCGCTCCGGCGAGGTCTCCTCCGCCGTGGCGTTCGTCCCGCAGGAGACGCTGCTGTTCGACGACACCGTCCGCGGCAACGTCCTGCTGGGCCTCGAACTCCCCGACGAACAGGTCTGGGAGGCACTGGAGGCCGTCCAGGCCGCCGAGGTGGTCCGGGCGCTGCCGAAGGGCCTCGACACCCGCGTCGGCGAGCGCGGCGCCACCCTCTCCGGCGGGCAGCGCCAGCGGATCGCCCTGGCCCGCGCCCTGGTGCGCCGCCCCCGGCTGCTGGTGCTCGACGACGCCACATCGAGCATCGACCCCCAGGTGGAGGCCCGCATCCTGGGCGGGCTCCGGGCGGCCCGGGTGCCCTCCACCCTGGTCGTCGTCGCCTACCGCCAGGCGACCATCGCCCTCGCCGACCACGTCGCCTACGTCGACCGCGGGCGCGTCCGCGACAGCGGCACCGACGCCGAACTGCGCGCCCGCTGTGCCGGCTACCGCGACCTGGTCACCGCCTACGAGCATGAGGACGACCGGGACGACCGGGACGGCCGGAAGAGCCGGGACGGCCGGAAAGGCCGGGACAGCGGGGAGCTGCCGCAGGCGGCCCCGGACGACACCGAAGGGAGGACCGCGTGAACAGCCGCATCACCGGCGAGGGACGGGGCGCGTGGGGAACGTTCCGGCGGGCCCTCGAGGTCTCCCCGGGACTGCGCGAGGGACTGCTGGGCGTGGTGCTGCTCGCGCTCCTCGCCGCCGGCGGCCGGGTCGTCGTACCCGTCGCCGTACAGCTCACCCTGGACGACGGCATCCGGGCCGAACAGGGGCCGCGCACCGGCTTCGTACTGGCCACCGTCGGCGTGTGCGCCGCCGCCGTCCTCGCCACCGCCTACGTCACGTACCGCATGAACCACCGCCTCTACCGCAGCGTCGAGGGCGGCCTGGCCACCCTCCGGGTCAAGGTGTTCCGCCGCGTGCACGACCTGTCGGCGCCCGCGCTCACCTCGGAACGCCGGGGCGACCTGGTCGCCCGGGTCACCGCGGACATCGACCAGTTCAGCACCTTCCTCCAGTTCGGCGGCATGTTCCTGGTGAGCCTGTGCCAACTGCTCGTCGGCAGCGCCGTGATGTTCGCCTACTCCTGGCAGCTCGCCCTCATGGTCTGGGCGGTCTTCACCCCGCTCGCCCTGGTCCTGCCCGCGCTGCAACGCCGGCTCTCCGAGGCGTACGGCCGGGTCCGCACCCGCGGCGGCGACATGCTCGCCGCCACCGGGGAGGCCGTCGTCGGCGCCGCCGTCATCCACGCCTACGACGCGGGCGACCTGATCGGCCGGCGCATCGACACGGCCGTCGAGGAACACCGGCGGGCCCAGAGCCGCGCCCAGCGCCTGGTCGCCCTCACCCTCTCCAGCGGTGAAGTCGCCGCCGCGCTGGCCATCGGCGGCGTGGTCAGCCTCGGGGTGCTGCTGGGCGTGGGCGGCCGGATGAGCGCCGGTGAACTGGTGGCGTTCCTGTTCCTGGTCACCCTGTTCATCGGACCGGCGCAGATGAGCACCGAGGTGCTGAACGAGCTGCAGAACGCCCTGGCCGGCTGGCGGCGCGCGCTGGCCGTGGTCGACACCCCGGTCGACGTGCCCGACCCCGCGGCGGCGGGCACCCCGCTCGCGCCGGGCCCGCTGGAGATCCGCTTCGAGGACGTCGCCTACGGCTATCCGGGCGGCCCACCGGTCCTGCACGACGTGACGGTGCGCATCGCCCCGCGCAGCCGGGTCGCCGTCGTCGGCGAGACCGGCTCGGGCAAGTCGACGTTCGTGAAGCTGCTGATCCGGCTGGACGACCCGACCGCGGGCCGCGTCACCCTCGGCGGGATGCCGCTGCCCGAGGTGCCGTTCTCCTCGCTGCGCAGCCGGGTCGTCATGGTGCCGCAGGACGGCTTCCTGTTCGACACCACGATCGGTGCCAACATCGCCTGCGGCAGACCGGACACCACCCCCGAGGACGTGTGGCGGGCGCTGCGCGACCTCGGCCTCGAGGGCTGGCCGGCCGGGCTGCCCAAGGGTCTCGACACCCCGGTGGGACAGCGCGGCGAGGCGCTGTCGGCGGGCGAACGGCAACTCGTCGCGCTGGCCCGCGCCTACCTCGCCGACCCCGACCTCCTCGTCCTCGACGAGGCCACGTCCGCCGTCGACCCGGCCACCGAGCAGCGGCTCCAGCGGGCGCTGGAGAACGCCACGCGCGGCCGTACGGCGGTGTCGGTGGCCCACCGGCTGTCCACCGCCGAGGCCGCGGACCACGTCCTCGTCTTCGACGGCGGCCGCATCGTCCAGCAGGGCAGCCACGCGGAACTCGTCGCCCGCCCCGGCCGCTACGCCGACCTGCACGCGGCGTGGATGTCGGCGACGTCGGCGACGGAGGTGTGAGAGCCCCGGACCCCCGGACGGAACTCCGGGGCGCCACCCCCCCTGCTCAGTCCACCCCGTGCATCAGCGCCCGCAGCCGCCCCCGGGCCAGGGCCAGGACGGCCGACGCGAGCAGGGCCAGCGCGCCGAGGGCGGCGAAGTACGGGCCCGGCGGCCACACCGTCGACAGCCGGACCACCTGGGCGCTGAGCGCGCTGCCCAGCGCCACGGACAGGAACCACAGGCTCATGACGCGGTGGGCCAGCCGGACCGGTGCCAGCCGGGTGGTGACGCTCAGCCCCGTCGGGCTCAGCAGCATCTCCGCCACGATCTGCACCAGGAACGCCACCACCAGCCAGAGCGGCGTGACCCGCCCGGCACCGGCCGCCCAGCCCGCGCCCGCCATCACCAGCGAGGCCGCCCCCAGCCCGCCGAGGGCCAGCGCGAACTTCGCCGGGGTGCCGGGCTGCCGCCCTCCCAGCCGCAGCCACAGCGCCGCGAACACCCCGGCCAGCAGCACGCTGTAGAGCGGACCGAGGGACTGGAACCAGCTCGTCGGAACCTCCCGGCCGGCCAGGGTCCGGTCCACGTGGTCGCGGGCGAACAGACTGATCAGGGAACCCCCTTGCTCGGCGACCGTCCAGAACACGGTGGCCGCGAGGAACAGCCACACGTAGGCGGCCAGCCGCCCGCGCTCCACCGGGTCAGAACCCGCGCCGCGGAACAGCACCGCGAAACAGACCACCGCGACGGCCACGGTGAGCAGTGTCACCGCCTGCACCACCGCCTCGGTGGGAGAGTGCCCCCACCACAGCGCCACCGCGTACCCCGCCGCCAGGAACACCGCCGCCGCGCCCCCGACGGCCACCGCGCGGTACGCCCCGGCCGGTGACATCGGGCCCGCCCGCCGCTCCACGGGCAGCCGCCCCCGACCGCGTACGCACACCAGCAGGCCCACGAGCATGCCGGCCGCGGCGGCGCCGAACCCGGCGTGCCAGTCGACGCGTTCGCCGAGGTAACCGGTGATCAGCGGAGCCGCGAACGCGCCCAGGCTGATGCCCAGGTAGAACACCGAGAACCCCGCGTCCCGGCGGGCCGCCGCCGACGCCGTGTCACCGCCCTCGGCGTCGTACAGCCGGCCCACCAGCGTGGAGACACCCGGCTTGAGCAGGCCGGTACCGACGGCGACCAGGAGCAGACCGGTGTACGCGGTGGCGGCACCGGCCGGGACCGCCAGGACGGCGTGCCCCGCGGTGATGACCACACCGCCCCGCACGATCGCCCGGTAGGAGCCCCACAGCCGGTCGGCGATCCAGCCGCCGGGCAGCGCCAGCAGGTTGACCAGGGCACCGTAGACACCGAAGACGGCGGCGCCGGTGTGCGGGGCCAGGCCGAGACCCCCCTGCGCGGCGGGCGCGGTGAGGAACAGGACGAGGATCGCCCGCATCCCGTAGAAGCTGAACCGCTCCCACATCTCGACGTTCCACAGCGTCAGCAGTCCGCGCGGGCGGCGGGTGCCGCCCGCGCCGGTCCCGCGCACCGGTCCGTCCGTCTCCGTCATCCCGTCCGCCCCCCTTGCGGCTCGGGCCCCCGTTCAGGGGCGGGCCGGCTCCTCGTCGAGGACGAGGTCCGGGATGCCGTCGGTGATCGGGAACGTACGGCCGCAGCCGTCCCGACGGCACGTCAGGCGGGTGTCGGCGGCGTCGGCCGTGAGCGGCGCGGTGCACGCGGGGCAGGCGAGGATGTCCAGCAGACGGCGGTCGAGGGGCACGGTC
The DNA here is from genome assembly GCF_034105845.1 of Streptomyces sp. CRN 30. NCBI lineage: Bacteria > Bacillati > Actinomycetota > Actinomycetes > Kitasatosporales > Streptomycetaceae > Streptomyces > Streptomyces sp. CRN 30. The sequence goes on from NZ_JAVRHI010000439.1 coordinate 130,593, forward strand.
TCTCCAGAGGTGGCCGGGAAGGTGACGAGGGCGGACGGGTGCCGCCCGCGCGCCGCGTGCAGCAGCGCGCGGACCGGGGCGGCGGCCTTGAGGAGTACCTCGCGGTACTCCTCGGCGGGGTCGGAGCCGAGGACGATGGCGCCGCCCGCGCCCACCGTCCAGCGGCCGCCGGAGCGGACGGCGGTGCGGATGACGATGTTCAGGTCGGCGCCCCCGCCAAGGCCCAGGTAGCCGATCGAGCCGGAGTACACCCCGCGCGGAGCGCCCTCAAGGCGGTCGATGATCTCCATCGTGCGCCGCTTGGGCGCCCCGGTCATGGAACCGCCCGGGAAGCAGGCACGCACGCAGTCGAGGACGTCGGTGCCGGGCCGCAGCGTCCCGCGGACGGTGGACACCAACTGGTGGACGGTCGCGTACGTCTCCACGCGCATCAGCCGGGGCACGTGCACGCTGCCGATCTCGCAGACCCGGCCCAGGTCGTTGCGGAGGAGATCCACGATCATCAGGTTCTCGGCGCGGGTCTTGGGGTCGCGGCCGAGCGCGTCCCGCAGCCGGGCGTCCTCGGCGGGGTCCGCCCCGCGCGGCGCGGTGCCCTTGATGGGCCGGCTCTCCACCCGGCCGTCCGGACCGATCCGCAGGAAGCGCTCGGGCGAGGAGCACACCACCTCGGTGTCGCCGAACCGCAGGAACGCCGCGTACGGCGCCGGGTTGAGGCGGCGCAGGACGGTGTGCGCGGACAGGCCGTCGGCGTCCACCGGCACCCGGACCGTGTCGGTCAGGCAGATCTCGTAGCTCTCGCCCGCCCGCAGCTCCTCCTGGCACTGCCGGATGTCGGCCAGGTAGCGCCTCTCGCCCCGCGACGGCCGGTGCGGGAGCGGGCCGCCGGGGCGCGGGAGCGGGGCGGGCCGGCGGGCCGGCGTCTGCCCCAGTACCTCGACGGCCGCCTCGTGACGGCCCGCCGCGAGGTGCGCGGCGGAGGCGACCAGAGCCGCCTGTTCCTCCACCCACGGCGAGACCGCCTCCGCGGCGATGGGTGTCCGTACGGTCCGCAGGGCGTCCCGCACCTGGCCCCGGGCGAGCAGCAGCCGTGCTTCCGCGATGGTCCGTCCCGCCGCCTCGACCGGGTCGGGGGTGCCGCCGGGCGGGCCCGCCCGCTCCAGGAGGCCCTCGGCCTCGTCGAGTTCGTCGCGGTCGACGGCCACGGCGGCCAGCACCAGCCGGCCGACGCCGGTCCGGAACAGCTGGGGCAGGCTGAGCCGTTGCGCCTCGCCCATCGCCGTCAGCACCTTCTTCTCCGCCTGGCCGGGCCAGCCGTTGAGGAGGTCGATGAGCGCCAGGTGGCCGAGGGAGTCCTGCCGGGGCAGCATCGTCGAGGGGCCCGTCGAGGACCTGACCGCCTGGATCAGCGCGGCACGTGCCTCGTCCAGACGTCCGGCCCAGAGCAGGGCCGAGCCGAGGTGGGTGAGCAGGAGGGCGTTGAGTTCGGGATGCCGGTCGAGCCGCTCCGCGGCGACGGACTGCCGCAGTTGTCCCGCGGTCTTGGCCGCCTGCTCGGCGCGGTGCGGGGAGCCGGCCAGGCGGGCCGCGAGGACCTCCAGCAGGGCGCAGCTCAGTCGTGCCGCGGCGAGCCCCGTGCCGTCGGTGTCGTCGGTGCCGCCCGTGCCGCTCCCGGTGGCCTGGTCCGGTTGCCGCTGGTCCAGTTGTTGCTGGGCGTGGTGCAGATGGGTCAGTCCGCGGCGCAGGTCCCGCCGGAAGAGTTCGCGGGCGGCGAGGACGATGCTCGTGGCGGGGCCCGCGGTCCCGGGGGCCAGCCGGGCGAACGGCCGGCCCAGCGCGTCGGAGCGCAGCCCGGTGAGCAGTTGGCCGATCGCCAGGTCGTCGACGAGGGCCCGGGCGCTGAACTCCCAGTCCCCCGCCGCCGCACCGTGGGCGAGCGTCTCGGGGAGCGAGCCGGAGCGGCTCAGCCAGCGCGCGGCCCGGCGGTGCAGTTCACGTTCCAGGCCGGGGCGGCGTTCCCGCAGGTGGGTGCGGAGTATCTCCGCGAAGAGGGGGTGCAGCCGGTACCAGGAGCGCCCCAGGTGCTCCACGAACGCGTTCTCCCGGTGCAGCCGGGAGATGATCGGCTCGGCGTCGGTCCGGCCGGTGAGCGCGTCCGCGAGGCCGGGGCGGAACCGCTCCACGACGCTGACGCGCAGCAGCAGGTCCTGGGCCGTGGCCGGCTGCCGCTTGAGGACCTCCGCCAGCAGGAAGTCGGCGACGGTGCTCTGCCCGGCCTCGAACTCCTTCAGGTACGTCTCCGGGTCGCTGCTCTGCTGCGCGGCCAGCGCGCACAGCCGCAGGCCCGCGGCCCAGCCCCGGGTGCGGTCCACGAGGGCGCGCGCGGCGTCGCCGGTGAGGGACAGGCCGTGGGAGTCCAGCAGCGTCGCCGCCTCCTCGGGGGTGAACGCCAGCTCGGCGCCGCGGATCTCGACGATGCTGCCGGCCGCGCGGTAGCGGTGCAGCGGGAGCAGCGGCTCGGTGCGGGTGACGAGCACCAGGCGCATGCCCCGGGCGGCGTGGTGCAGCACGAACTGCAACTGCTCGGCGATCTCCGGGGACGTCAGGCGCTCGAACTCGTCGACGACGAGGACGGCGGGCCGGGCGCGGGCGCCGAGGTCGGCGGCGAGCCGGGCCAGCAGGGCGTGGTCCACGCTGCCCGGGTGCGCCGGGTGGCCGACCTCGTCCGACAGGGGGGTCCCGGCGGTGCGCAGGGCCTCCAGTACGTACGCCCAGAAGACCCCGGGGTCCTCGTCGGTGCCGTCCGCGGTGAGCCAGGCCACCGGCCGGCCCAGGGAGGCGGCCCAGTCGGCGGCCAGCAGGGTCTTGCCCGCGCCGGCCGGCCCGTTGACCAGGGTGAGCGGGGCCGTCAGTCCGTGGCCGAGGTGGGTGACGAGGCGTTCACGGCGCAGGAACGTGTCGGGACGTGCGGGCAGGGCGAACCGGGTGCTGAGGAAGGGGTCTCCCCGGGGGTCGGCGCTGGGAATCGACGCCTCGGGGCCGAACGACTGGGGGTCGGCCATCGCGCTCACCACCGTAGGGAAGGTCACGGGCAGCGCTACGGGGCAAGTATGCCAGCGGCAGCGGACACCGGCGCACCCCCTGGTGACGACCCCTTTCCGCACGCCCATGCGCCCCGTCGCACTCCTCGCTTCGACGGGAACGATGTACGTACGGCACTCCCCCCGCGCCGCCTCCCGCGCGGACGCCGGCGGGGCGCGGAGATGCGGCGGCCGGGCCCCGGACCGGCGGACGATGTCCAGTCACCGGACGGCACCGGACGGCCGCGGGGCGCCGTCGCGCGGGGCGGGGCGGGCCGGTACCGCCGGGAGACACACGAACGGGCCACCCGCGCACCCGCTGTCCGGCGGGCCGTCCCCGCCCGGCCCGTGGAGCGGGCCGCCGCACCGAAGACGTACCGGAACCGCCCCTCGCCGTCCCGCCCGCGCGGCCCCATCGGCGTAACCGGATCCCCGGGGCGGCCGCCGGTGTGCGACGGCGGACGCCCCGGAGGACCGCTGGAGGGCGCGCTACAGTCCGGCGGCCAGCCGTCCCGCCAGGAGGCGGGTGAAGCGGGCGGGGTCGCCGAGTTCGCCGCCCTCGGCGAGCAACGCCATGCCGTGCAGGAGTTCCGCGGTCTCGGTCACGGCCGTGTCGCCGGCGTCCCGCTGGTGGGCCTCGCGCAGCGCCGTGACCAGGGGGTGGGTGGGGTTGAGTTCCAGGATGCGCTTGATGCTCGGGATCTCCTGGCCCATCGCCCGGTACATCTTCTCCAGCGTCGGCGTCACGTCGTGCTCGTCACCGACGATGCACGCCGGGGAGGTGGTCAGCCGGGTGGACAGGCGCACCTCCTTGACGTCGTCCGACAGCGCCGAGGCCAGCCACGTCAGCAGCGGGGCGAAGTCCTGTTCCTGGCGCTCGCGTTCCTCGTCGCCCTCCTTGGTCTCCTCCTCGCCGTCCAGGTCGACCTGTCCCTTGGCGATGGACTGCAGCGGAGTGCCGTCGAACTCGCGTACGGACTCGACCCACACCTCGTCCACCGGGTCGGTGAGCAGCAGCACCTCCAGGCCCTTGGCGCGGAAGGCCTCCATGTGCGGGGAGTTCTCCAGCCGGGCCCGGGACTCGCCGGTGAGGTAGTAGATGTGCTCCTGGCCGTCCTTCATGCGGGACTTGTAGTCACGCAGGCCCGTCTGCCGCTCCGCGTCGTGCGTGGAGGGGAAGGAGCAGATGTCGAGGATCGTCTCGCGGTTGTCGAAGTCGCTGAGCAGGCCCTCCTTCACCGCACGGCCGTACTGCTCCCAGAAGGTGTCGTACCGCTCGGCGTCCTTGGTCCGCATCGCCTTCACGGTGGACAGGATCTTCTTCACCAGCCGCCGGTGCATCAGCTGGATCTGCCGGTCCTGCTGGAGCGTCTCGCGCGAGACGTTCAGCGACAGGTCCTGCGCGTCGACCACGCCCTTGACGAAGCGCAGGTAGTCCGGCAGCAGCGACTCGCACTCGTCCATGATGAAGACGCGCTTGACGTACAGGTTCACGCCGCGGCGGGCGCCCTGCTGGAACAGGTCGAACGGCGCCCGGGACGGGATGAACAGCAGCGCCTGGTACTCGAAGGAACCCTCCGCCCTGGTGTGGATGGTCTCCAGGGGGTCGTTCCAGTCGTGGCTGACGTGTTTGTAGAACTCCTTGTACTCGTCCTCGGTGATCTCGCTCTGCGGGCGGGCCCAGAGCGCCTTCATCGAGTTGATCGTCTCGGCGGCCGGCTCGGCGTCGTCCTCCCCGGCGCTCTCCGCGGCGAGGCGCACGGGCCACGGGATGAAGTCGGAGTGCTCGCGGACGATGTCGCGGATCCGGCCCCCGTCCGTGTAGTCCCAGAGCCGGTCCTCGGTGTCCTCGGGCTTCAGGTGCAGGGTCACCGAGGTGCCCTGCGGCGCGTCGGCGACCGGCTGGAGGGTGTACGTGCCCTTGCCGTCGGACTCCCAGCGGGTGCCCTCTCCCTCCCCGGCCCGGCGGGTCACCAGCGTCACCCGGTCGGCGACCATGAAGCTGGAGTAGAAGCCGACGCCGAAGTTGCCGATCAGCGCGGCCGAACCCTCGCCGTCCTGGGCCTGCTTGGCCTCCTTCAGCTTGCGCGCGAACTCGGCGGTGCCGGACTTGGCGATCGTGCCGATCAGCCGGACGACCTCGTCGCGGGACATGCCGATGCCGTTGTCGCGCACGGTCAGGGTGCGCGCTTCCGCGTCGGGCTCCAGCGCGATGTGGAGGTCGTCGGTGTCCGCCCCGAGGTCGCTGTCGCGCAGCGACTCCAGGCGGAGCTTGTCCAGGGCGTCGGAGGCGTTGGAGATCAGCTCCCGCAGGAAGATGTCCTTGTTGGAGTAGATCGAGTGCACCACCAGCTGGAGCAGCTGGCGGGATTCCGCCTGGAACTCGTACGTCTCGACCGTATCGGCCGTCTCGACCTGACTGGTCACAGTGTTCCTCCCCCGGAGAAGGACTCGGCTTTTCTCGTCTGTCGTGCGGGACGCCGCCATCGGCCGGTGTCCGCGTGAACGATCTTGCCCTGTGACACCACGTGATCGCCAACCGCCCGCCCGCTGCCGGCCGCCGGCTGAGTGTCCGTCACGAGTTTTCCCGGAGATCGGTGCCGTGAGGTGTGCGGCACGACTTACGGGGCACATGGTGTCCGCGGGCTGCCTCACGTCCTGTCCCTGGTGCGCAGAGGCAGCTCGACCAGTTTCCAGGGGGCGCGCGGCCGCGACGGCAGCGCGCCCCCTGCTTCCGTCCTCCTCCGGCTCCCCGGCGCGCGCTCCGGTAACTCGTGTGCCCGTGCCCGATGGCGGCCGGGCCGCATGCCGACGACGCTGGTACGACACCGGAGGAGAGGAGCCTCATGAGCAAGCCCGCTTGTGTCCTGATCGCGGTCCTGGCCGCGCCCCTGCTGTCCGCGCTGCCCGCGCAGGCCGCGTCCGCACCGGCCGACGGCCCGCCGGGCCGGACCGCCCCGGCGTTCTCGGACGGCGTCTCCTGGCGGAGCTGCGTCGGGGGCGGCGGCCTCGTCTCCCTCTCCGTGCGGGGCACCGGCGAGCGCGCGCTGCTCATCAGGCACTGCAAGGGCGGTGTCCATGACGGTGAGCCCATCGCCTGAGTCCTGAGTCCTGACTCCCGAGTCCTGACACGGCTGTCCGGCCGTCGAACGGGTAGACGTCGTCCATGAGCGATGTCGTGGACTCCGACGAACTGCTCCGTCGCATCCAGCGGGCCCGGGACTGGGCCGAACGGGAGGAGCGGCACCACAAGGCACGGTCCGGCACCCGGCCGCCCGAGGACACGGACGGGACGGCACCTGACGCGGAGGTACTTTCCGTCGCGTACGGGGTGGTCCGCAGGGTTCTGGAGGAGATCGTCCGGCCGGGCACCCATGACGGGGACCGGCCACAGGCGCCGCCGTCGCGGTGAGACGACCACCCGCGACGGCGGCGGTCCCCCCTAGCGGGCCGTCCCGCCGAGGTCGAGCCGTGCGACGTGGGCCAGGTTCTCCCGGTCCTCGGCGTCCTGGCCGGCCCCGGCGGTGAACCAGGCGTCGAGGATCTCCTTCAGCAGCGGCTCCGAGGTCAGCCGCAGACCGATCGCCAGGACGTTGGCGTCGTTCCAGCGGCGGGCGCCGTCCGCCGTGTACGCGTCCGTGCACAGCGCCGCCCGTACGCCCGGCACCTTGTTCGCGGCGATCGACGCGCCCGTGCCGGTCCAGCAGCACACGACTGCCTGGTCCGACCGGCCGGCGGCGACGTCGCGCGCCGCCGCCTCCGAGCACATCGCCCACCGGCTGTCCTCCCCGGGGCGCAACGCCCCGTGGGTGACCACCTCGTGGCCACGGTCGCGCAACTGCTCCACCAGGGAGCGGGCCACGGGTTCGTCCAGGTCGGAGGAGACGGAGATACGCATGGCCCGCAGCCTAACCGGCGCGCACCGCCGCGGGCAGGTACCTCTCCACCACCTGTTCCACCCGGGGCAGGAAGCGCTGGCCGGTCACGGCGAGCACGATCGCCGCGGTGACGCCGGCCCAGGCGAGGGGGCCGAGCGGGGTGCAGCCGAAGAGCTGGCTCAGGCCGGGGGTCTGGACCAGGGCGACGAGTGCCGCGGCGGATCCGAGTGACGTGACCTGCACCAGCCCGCTGTGCCGCCGGTCGGCCAGGGTCTGGGCGAGCTGGGTGCCGACGACCGCGCACAGCGCCATCGTCGTGGAGCGGATGCTCCTGCCCGGGGTGAAGCGCCCGATCAGCCAGGCAACCGTGGCGCCCAGGGTGGTGGTCAGCGCCCGGTGCCGGATCTGGCGGACCAGGGGCGCGCCGAGCAGGTCGGTGCCGAGCGGTGTGCCACCCGGGTCGGGCGCCGGTTCCGCGCCGGGCGTCCCGTCCACGGCGTCCGGACGCACCGGTGCGTCCTCCCTCGGCGTCACCGCCACGGCGATCGCCGGGAACAGGTCGGTGAACAGGTTGACCAGCAGCATCTGCCGGGTGGACAGCGGTGCGGCGCCCGACAGGAGGGTGCCGACGATGCCGAAGCCGACCTCGCCGGCGTTGCCGCCGATGAGGATGGCGATGGCGTCGGCGACGCTGCGCCACAGGGCGCGGCCCTCGGCGACCGCCTCGATGAGCACCGACAGGTCGTCGCCGGTGACGACGAGGTCCGCGGCGTTGCGGGCGGCGGCGGAGCCGCGGGCGCTGATGCCGACGCCGATGTCGGCGGCGCGGATGGCCGCGGCGTCGTTGGCGCCGTCGCCCACCATGCCCACCACCCGGCCCGCGTCCCGCAGCGCCTCGACGACCTGGAGCTTCTGCTCCGGCGCGACGCGGGCCACGACACCGGCGTCCCGCAGCATGCGGGCGCGCTGCTGCCGGTCCGCGGCGGCGAGTTCGTCCCCGGTGACCACGGTGGTGTCCTCGGGCCAGCCCAGGTCGAGGGCGATGGCCCGGGCGGTCTGCGGGTGGTCGCCGGTCAGCATGACGGGCCGTACGCCCGCCCTCCGCAACCCGGTGACGAGGTCCGTCGAGGTGCCGCGTGCCACGTCGGCGAGTCCGAGCAGACCGGTGAACCGCAGGCCCACCAGTGGCTTCTCCAGGACGTCGCCGGGGTCCTCGTCCTCGCCGAGCGGGCGTTCGGCGACCGCCAGGACCCGCAGTCCGTCGGCGGCCAGCGCCCGGGCGGCCCGGGAGGCGTCGGTACCGTCGTCGCCGCAGGCCGGCAGGACGGTCTCCGGGGCGCCCTTGACCACCAGGACGGGGCGGCCGTCCCCGGCGCGGCCGACGGCCGCGGCGTACCCGCGGGCGGCCTCGAACGGGCGGCCCTCCGTCTGCGTCCAGTCCCCGCCCGGCCCCGCGGCGGCCAGGACGGCCTCGTCGGTGGCGTGCACCGGGCGGGAGCCGCCGTCGCCGTTGACCCGCGGGCAGGCGCGGGCCGCGGTGCGCAGCGTGGGCCCGGCCGGCTCGTCACCGGGCCGCAGCACGGTCAGGTCGGGGCCGGTCACCCGTACCAGGCGCAGCTTGTTCTCGGTGAGGGTGCCGGTCTTGTCGAAGCAGACGGTGTCCATGCGGCCCAGCGCCTCCAGCGTGCGCGGGGTGCGCACCAGCAGGCCGCGGCGGCCCAGCCGGCGTGCGGCGGCCAGCTGCGCCACCGTCGCCACCAGCGGCAGACCCTCGGGCACGGCGGCCACGGCCACCGCCACTCCCCCGCTCACCGCCTGCCGTACCGGTGTGCCCCGCAGCAGCGACAGGCCCGTCACCGCGGCCCCGCCCGCGAGCGTCAGGGGCAGCGCCTTCCGGGTGAGTTCCTGGAGCCGGGCCTGGACGCCGGCGGACGGCGGGGTGCGGGCCGCGAGGGCGACGGCGCGGGCCGCCTCGGTACGGTCGCCGGTGTCGACGACCACGGCCCGGGCGCGTCCGGCGACCACGGTCGTGCCCTCGAAGACCATGGAGCGGCGGTCGGGCACCGAGACCCGCGGCGTCGGCTCGATCTGCTTGTCCACCGGCAGGGACTCCCCCGTCAGCGCGGACTCGTCGACCTCCAGACCGTCCTCCCACAGCAGGCGCGCGTCGGCGGGCACGACGTCGTCCCCCTGGAGTTCGATCATGTCGCCCGGGGCGAGGCGGCCGGCGTCGGTGATGCGGGTGCGCCCGGACCGCAGGTGGCCGGTGACCCGTGCCTTGGGCTTCTGTTCAGCCAGCAGGCCGGACAGCGCCTTCTCGGCCCGCAGCCGCTGCACGCCGCCGACCAGCGCGTTCAGGTCGAGCGCGCCGACGACCAGCAGGGCGTCCACGGCGGAGCCGAGGATCGCCTCCGCGGCCGAGCCGACCGCTAGGACAGGGGTGAGGGGATCGTCGAGTTCGTCGCGCATGGCGCGGCCGAGCTCCCACGACCACCGGGCCGGGGCCAGCACCCGGGAGCGGCCCAGGGCGCCGAAGGCCCGGCGCACCCGGCCGGCCGTCCGCTCGGCGGTGCCCCCGGTGTCGTCCGGCTCGTCGGCCTCCAGCCGGGCCAGCACGTCGTCCGGTGACATCGCGTGCCAGGCCACGCGGGCCCGG
>NZ_JAVRHI010000440.1:0-14256 GCF_034105845.1 Streptomyces sp. CRN 30
CCGGACCGTCACCGGACGGTCCGGGCCCCGCGCCGCGGCCGGCCGCGTCAGCCGCCGAACGTCCCCGCCGGCGCCTCGTGCTCCAGCAGTCCGCCCAGCACCCGGTCCGGGGTGAGCGGCAGCTCGCGGAAGCGGACGCCCGTCGCGTGGCGGACGGCGTTGCCGACGGCCGCCGCCGAGCCGACGATGCCGATCTCGCCGATCCCCTTGCTGCCCATCGGGTTGAGGTGGGGGTCGTCCTCCTCGATCCAGTGCGCCTCGATGTCGAGGACGTCGGCGTGCGCGGGCACGTGGTACGACGCCAGGTCGGACTCGGTGAAGTCGCCGAACGCCGGGTCCATGGTGCTGTCCTCGGTCAGTGCCATGCCCAGGCCCATGGTCATGGCGCCCACGAACTGGGAGCGGGCCGTACGGGCGTTGAGGATGCGCCCGGCCGCGTACACGCCCAGCATCCGCCGGACCCGTACCTCACCCGTCACCGTGTCGACCGTGACCTCCGCGAAGTGCGCCCCGAAGGCGTGCCGGGCGTAGGCGCTCTCGGCGTCCGCCTGCCCGGTGGTGTCGGCGTGCGCGCCGATGCCTTCCTCGGGCACCGGCCCCGGCAGCGTCGCGAGCCGTTCCGCGAGCCGGGCGCACGCCTCGTGCACCGCCCAGCCCCAGGAGGCCGTGCCGGAGGAGCCGCCGGCCAGGGACGCGGCCGGCAGCTCGGTGCTGCCCACCTCGATCCGGACCCGGTCCAGCGGTACGCCGAGGGCGTCGGCGGCGACCTGGGCGAGCACCGTCCGCGCGCCCGTGCCGATGTCGGTGGCGTTGACGCGGACCCGGAAGCAGCCGTCGGGCAGCGCCCGCGCCGACGCGGTGGACGGCGAGACCAGCACCGGGTAGGTCGCGGCGGCGACGCCGGTGCCCACCAGCAGCGGGCCCTCGGCGCGGGAGCGGGGACGCGGGTCGCGGTCCGACCAGCCGAACCGGCGGGCACCCTCGCGCAGGCACTCCACCAGGTGCCGGCTGCTGAACGGCAGGCCGCTGTCGGGTTCCGTCTCCGGTTCGTTGCGGATGCGCAGCTCGACGGGGTCCATGTCCAGTTCGACGGCGAGTTCGTCCATCGCCGACTCCAGGACGTACATGCCGGGCGCCTCGCCGGGCGCGCGCATCCAGGAGGGGGTGGGCACGTCGAGGCGGACCACGCGGTGGGCGGTGCGGCTGTGCGGCGCGGCGTACATGACGCGGGCGGGCACCGCGGCCTGCTCCACGAACTCCTTGACACGGGAGGTGTGGGTGGTCACCTCGTGGCCGAGGGCGGTGAGCCGGCCGTCCCGTCCGGCGCCGAGGCGGAGCCGGTGCAGGGTGGGGGCGCGGTGCCCGACCACGGCGGGCAGGGTGCGGCGCGGGAACACCACCGTGACGGTCCGGCCGGTGTGCCGCGCCGCCATCGCGGCGAGGACCACGTCCGGGCGGGGGGTGCCCTTCGACCCGAAACCGCCGCCGACGTGCTCGGCGGAGACCGTGATCCGCTCCTCCGGAATCTCGAACATCTGGGCCAGCGTGGTGCGGACGACGGTCGTGCCCTGGCTGGAGCTCTGCACGGTGAGCCGGTCGCCGTCCCACCGCGCGGTGCTCGCGTGCGGCTCCATCGGATGGTTGTGCAGCGGTGGCAGCCGGTACTCGGCGTCGATCCGCACGTCGGCGGCGGCGAACGCGCCGTCCAGGTCACCGCGTTCCCGCACGGCCGGGTTGCCGCCGTTGGCGTCCTCGGGGACGTAGGCGTCGGGGTGCGACGCGGTGAGCGTGACGTCGTGCGGCTCGGTGTGGTAGGCGACGCGGACGGCGGCGGCGCCGGCGCGGGCCGCCTCCAGCGTCTCGGCGACCACCAGGGCCACGGGCCAGCCGCGGTGCGGTACGTCGGGGCCCTGCAGCACGGCCAGCACCGGGTCGTCCGGCGCGGCGAGCCGCGGCGCGTTCTCGTGGGTGAGCACCGCGAGCACGCCCAGCAGGGCGAGGGCGGGCGCGGGGTCGACGCCGGTGACCCGGCCGCGCGCGACGGCGGCGGGCACGGGCCAGGCGTGGGCGCGGCCGGGGCCGTCGAACTCGGCGGCGTACCGCGCGGCGCCGGTGACCTTCTCCCGCCCTTCCCGGCGTTCGGCGCCGGCGCCCAGGACGGACTCGGTGACGGTCATGGAGTCTCCTCGTGGATCGTGGACGCCTTCGCGAATTCCGCGGACGCCGGTTCAGGCGGGGGAGACCGGCGCGAGCCGGCCCAGGACGTCCAGGGCGAGCCGCCGGGCCAGCGGCACCTTGAAGGCGTTGTCCCGCAGCGGTTCGGCGGCGGCCAGTTCCAGGTCGACGGCGTGCTCGAACGCCGCCGCGGTGGGGGCCGCGCCGATCAGCGCGTCCTCCGCCCGGCGGGCCCGCCACGGCCGGTGCGCGAGCCCGCCGAAGGCGAGGCCCACCCGGTCCACGACACCGCCCTCGGTGTGCAGCACCGCGGCGACGGAGGCGAGCGCGAAGGCGTACGACGCCCGGTCCCGGGCCTTGCGGTACACCGACGGCAGCCCGGCCGCGGCGGCCGGCAGCAGCACCCCGGTGATCAGCTCGCCGGGGTGGATCTCGGTGTCCTTCTCCGGGTGCATGCCGGGCAGCCGGTGGAAGTCGGCGGCGGGGACCGCGCGTCCGCCGTCCGGGCCGCGCAGCTCCACCCGGGCGTCCAGGGCGGCGAGCGCCACCGCCATGTCCGAGGGGTGGGTGGCGACGCACCGCTCGGAGTGGCCGAGGACGGCGTGGTCGCGGTGCACGCCCTGAAGGGCGCCGCAGCCGGTGCCGGGCTCCCGCTTGTTGCACGGCTTGGTGAGGTCCTGGAAGTAGGGGCAGCGGGTGCGCTGGAGGAGGTTGCCGCCGGTGGTGGCGGCGTTGCGCAGTTGCCCGGAGGCGCCCGCGAGCAGTGCCTGCGACAGCACCGGGTAGCGGTCGCGGACCAGGGGATGGGCGGCGAGGTCGCTGTTGCGGACCATCGCCCCGACCCGCAGCGAGCCGTCGGCCAGTTCCTCCACCGTGTCCAGTGGGAGCCGGGTGACGTCGATGAGCGCGGCGGGCGTCTCCACGCCCAGCTTCATCAGGTCCACGAGGTTGGTGCCGCCGCCGAGGTAGCGGGCGCCGGGGCGGGCGGCGAACGCGTCGGTGGCCTCCTCGACGCTGCGGGCACGCACGTAGGCGAAGGACTTCACTTCAGATCACGTCCTCGACGGCGTCGGCGATGCGCATGTACGCGCCGCAGCGGCAGAGGTTGCCGCTGAGCCGCTCCCGGATCTCCTCCCGGTCCAGCGCCACCGGCGTGCCGGAGGGCTCCTCCGGGTCGGTCACGTGCGAGGGGTGCCCGGCGGCGGCCTCGGCGAGGGCACCGACCGCGGAGCAGATCTGGCCCGGGGTGCAGTACCCGCACTGGAAGGCGTCCCGGTCGAGGAACGCCCGCTGGAGCGGGTGCAGCCCGTCCCCGTCGCCGAGCCCCTCCACGGTCGTGACCTCGGAGCCGTCCAGGGTCACGGCCAGCAGCAGGCAGCTGTTGACGCGCCGCCCGTCGACCAGGACCGTGCAGGCCCCGCACTGGCCGTGGTCGCACCCCTTCTTGGCGCCCGTCAGCCCGAGATCCTCGCGGAGCAGGTCGAGGAGGACCCGGCGGTGGTCGACGGCGAGGGTGTGGGGTTTGCCGTTGACCCGGAGCGTGGTGTCCGAGCGCTCGGCGGCTGCGGTCGTGTCGTGACTGTCCATGGCGACCTTCCGGTACGGGCCGGTACGGCTGTGCCGTCCGCGTATCCAGGTTGCTCCGGCTGACACCTGCCCGCGGCGGCCTACGCTGGCGGTCATGACCACGACGACCGGAGAGAGCACGGCGCCCGCCCGCGTCGTGCGCGACGCCTACGAGGCTCTGGCGGACGTCGTCCGCCCGCTCGGGGACGACGCGTCCTGGCTGCCGACCGGCTGCGCCGGCTGGGCCGTCCGCGACCTGGTGTTCCACCTGACCGCGGACGCCCAGCGGGCGCTGGTCGCCTTCCACACGCCCGCCGCGGGGCCGCCCGACCGGGACGCCGTCACCTACTGGGAGGACTGGCGGCCCGACCCCGTGGGCGCGGCCCACGGGCGGCGCTGGAACCGGGTCGCGGCGAGCATGTTCGCCGACTTCGGGCCGTTGCGGGAGCTGTACCTGGAGACGGCGGCGGCCGCCGCCGTGGCCGCTGCGGCGACACCGCCCGCGTCCCCGGTGACCACGCAGGGCCACGTCCTGACGGCCGGTGACCTGATGCTGACCCTCGCCGTCGAGGCGGCGGTCCACCACCTCGACCTCACCCTGTCGCTGCCCGACGCACCGCCCCCGTCCCCGGCGGCCCTCCACACGGCCCGCACCACCCTCGACGGCCTGCTGGGCCACGCGGTGCCGCTGGACTGGTCGGACTCCCACTACGCCCGCGCGGCGACGGGCCGCGCCCCGCTGACGGAGGTGGAACGCCGCATCCTGGGCCCTGACGCGTCCCGCTTCCCCCTCTTCGGCTGAGCGCCCCGAAGGGGCGCGGGGAACTGCGCGACCAGCCACGACGGACCCGCACACGACGTGCGACCGTCAGCTCTCCCGCTCCGACTCGTCCCGCGGCGCAGGCGCAGGCGGCGCCGACGCTGACGCCGACTTCCAGCGTTCCAGCCCCCTGGTCAGGGCCCGCAGCGGCGACGTGGGCCGCTGCTCGGGGGGCTCCGCGCGGGGCGGAGGAGCGCCCGCGGAGTCGCGGAGGGCGGCGAGCGCCTCGCCCGCCCGCTCCGCCGCCTCCCGGTACAGGTCCCGGGACTGCGTCATCGCCTCCAGCGCCTCGGCGTACATCGCCACCAGCTTGCGCTCCCGCTCCAGCTCCTCCACCAGCGTGAGCAGCCGCCACTCCTCCCGCAGCGCGGTGAGCGCCGCCTCCGCGCCGTCCGGCAGCGGCCGTTCCAGCGCGGCGTACCGCGTCACCGTCGCGATCAGCTCGGCCGGCTCGGTCCCGTCGAGGAACACCGTCCGCACGGAGAGGTCCCCGGCGTCAGGCACGGCCGGGGACCCCGGCAGTACGACCGCCCCGCCGCGCGGCACCTGCACGCCGGACTCCTCCAGCGCCCAGTTGACCACCCGCAGCTGCTGCGGCGCCGCGCGGTGCTCGACCACCCGGTGCCGCAGGCTCGGCGGCAGCAACCGGACCAGCGGCACCCGGCCGCGGTGGTCGGGGGTCATCGCCTCGTGCACGATCACGTGGATCAGCCAGGAGTGCCGTCCGGCGTCCCGCAGCAGCCGCCGTACGGCCTTGTCGTCGTCCGGCAGCGTGTTCAGGCCCCGCATCCGCAGGCCGGTGGCCGCGTCCCGGTCCCAGGTGACGTCGGGGTCGTCCGGCCAGAACATCCCGGCGGGCGAGGGCCAGCCCAGCTCCCAGTGGGCCTCCGCCTCCGCGATCAGCGTCCACTCCTGGCCGCCCGCCGAGGCGGCCGCCAGCGTCAGCCGGGCGCGGACGGTGACGTCCTCGGGCACCCGCCAGCGCGCCTCGAAGACCCGCTCCCCGGCGGCGCCGTCCCCGGCGTCCTCCGGCAGTTCGTGGAAGTCGTCGATGACGCCGTCGTCCTTGTTCCCGCTCAGGGTGCGCAGCAGGACGTCCCGCGCGGCGGTTCCGACATGGCGGCCGCGGGCCGCCCACACGGTCGGCGGGGTCGCGGGGCGTTCGGTAGGTGAGGTCGGCATGAGTCCATCTGGAGGAGGGGGCACGTGCGCAGGCTCAGTATTGTCGCCGCAGGTCGTCCGGGCTCACCCGGGGTCGGCCGACGCGCCGGTGCGAGGGGGCCGACCGGGGTGCGGACCGCCGTGCCGGGAGTGGAACGACCCCGTCCGCGGGCAGGAGCACGGCGGACGACCGTACAGCACACGAAGGAGCTACCCGATGAACCTCGACCTCGACGGACGGACCGCGCTGGTGACGGGCTCCTCCCAGGGCATCGGCGCGGCGATCGCCGCCGGTCTGGCCCGCGCCGGAGCCCGGGTGGGCGTCAACGGGCGGAGCGCCGCCCGGCTGGAGAAGAGCGTCGCGGCGCTGCGCGAGCAGGTCCCGGACGGCGACTTCGTGCCGGTCGCGGCCGACCTCGGCACCGAGGAGGGCGCGGCCGCCACCGTCGAGGCGCTGCCCGACGTGGACATCCTCGTCAACAACCTCGGCGTCTTCGGCGCCGAGCCCGCCCTGGAGATCGCCGACGACGAGTGGCGCCGCTACTTCGAGATCAACGTCCTCGCGGGCGTCCGCCTCATCCGCGCCTACCTGCCCGGGATGCGGGAGCGCGGCTGGGGCCGGGTGCTGAACATCGCCAGCGACTCGGCGGTCGTCATCCCGGCCGAGATGATCCACTACGGCATGTCCAAGACGGCGCTGCTCGCGGTCTCCCGGGGCTTCGCCAAGGAGGCCGCGGGCAGCGGCGTCACGGTGAACTCGGTGATCGCGGGGCCCACCCGCACCGAGGGCGTCGAGGAGTTCGTGTACCAGCTCGTCGACCGGGACCTGCCCTGGGACGAGGCGCAGCGCGTCTTCATGCGCGAGCACCGCCCGCAGTCGCTGCTCCAGCGGCTGATCGAACCCGAGGAGATCGCCAACCTCGTGGTGTACCTCAGCTCGCCCCAGGCGTCCGCGACGACCGGCGCCGCCGTCCGCGTGGACGGCGGCTACGTCGACTCGATCCTGCCGTAGCCCGGCAGCGGGGGAGGGGGCTCAGCTCCCCTCCTCCAGGCGCCGTCGGTCGGTCTCGTCCCAGGCGCGGGTGTCCCGCGGCTCGACGTACGGCTCGCTGTCCGCCGGGTGCCCGCCGTCGATGACCCGCTGCCTGGCCATCTCCGCGTCGAACTCCAGGCCCAGCAGGATGGCCAGGTTGGTCACCCACAGCCAGACCAGGAAGATGATCACACCCGCGAGGGTGCCGTAGGTCTTGTTGTACGAGCCGAAGTTCGCCACGTAGAACGCGAACCCGGCGGAGGCGGCCATCCAGATCAGCAGGGCGACCAGGCTGCCCGGCGTGATCCAGCGGAAGCCGCGCACCCGCGCGTTGGGCGTGGCCCAGTACAGCATCGCGATCATCATCGTGACCAGCAGGACCAGGACCGGCCACTTGGCGATCGACCACACCGTCAGCGCGGTGTCGCCCATGCCCAGCGCGGTGCCGGCCTGCCGCGCCAGGCTGCCGGTGAAGACCACGATGAGCGCGCTCGCCACGGCCAGCACCAGCAGCGCCACGGTCAGCGCGACCCGCAGCGGCAGCACCTTCCACACCGGTCGCCCCTCGGGGATGTCGTAGACGGCGTTGGCCGAGCGGATGAACGCGGCCACGTAGCCGGAGGCCGACCACACGGCGCCGACCAGGCCGACCACGGCCAGCACCGAGCCGAGCCCGGCCTTGGCCTGCAACTGGGTGATCGCGTCGGTGAGGACGTCCCGCGCCGAGCCAGGGGCGAGCTCGCGCACGTTGTCCAGCACCTCCTGGGTGGCCGACTCCCCGGCGATGCCGAGCAGGGAGACCAGCACCAGCAGGGCGGGGAAGAGCGCCAGCACCCCGTAGTAGGTGAGGGCTGCGGCGCGGTCGGTCAGCTCGTCGTCCTGGAACTCCTTGACCACCCGTCGCAGCAGCGCCGTCCAGGACCGCTTCGGCAGCTCGGTGGGGGAGTCGGGGGCGGCGCGCTCGGTGGCGGCGTCCGGGCCGAAGTCCTTGTCGGTGTCGGCGTACGTGTCGGCGTCGGTGTCGGCGTCGGGACCGGAGCGGTGGGAGCCGCGGTGGGGCATGTGAAGTCGGGCCATGGACCACGGGTAGCCAGTCGTACGGCGAACACGCCTGTCCGTGCCGGGAGCGTGCCGGTGGCGTCCGTCCGTGTCGGGGCGGACCTGTCCGCGCTCCCGCCGCGGGCAGGACCGCCGGCGCTCGGCCGCAAGAGGCCGCAGACACCCGAAGTATGCCCCAGCGACCGCACGTTCCTCTGGAAAATGCCAAAGTCTCCTTCCGGCGCGTACACGTTCCGTAGCGTCCTCGTCACGCTCACGATGCGAAGTCACACTCACGGGGCGATGCGAGGGGGAGGGAGATCCGGTGTGCCCGGAATAGACGAGAGCCTGCTGGAAGCCATGCGACTGCCGGGCGCGCGAGGCGCGTCCCTGGTCGACTGGATCAGCGGGCTCGCCCTGGGGGCGGTGGGCGACGCCCCGGGCGGTGACGCGGAGGCGACGGCCGCGGAGACCGCCGAACTGGCCCGGCACGCCGCCGAGAGCGGTTCGCTGGCGCCGGACGGTCCCGACGGCGTGACCGGCAAGGAGACGCCCGTCGAGGACATGATCGTCACCACCGGGGACTCCTACCACCTGATCCGCTTCGTCACCACGACGTTCGACAGCACCGTCTTCCTCCACCTGTGGCTCGACCGCAACGACGGCAATCTCGCGCTGGCCCGCATCCGGCTCGGCGAGATGGCGGACCGACTGGTGCTCGTATGACGACGACCTGGGCCGCCCACGACACGACCGCGGCTTCCCTGGGCGCGCTGGCGGCGGAGGGCGCGACCGGCGCGCTGAGCGGCGAGCGCGGCGTCTTCTATCTGGCGGCCGGACGGGTCGTGCACGTGGAGTCCGCGTACACCCCCGACGTCGGGGCGCTGCTCATCCGCAGCGGCGCGCTCGCCGAGGACGGCTGGTGGGAGGCGGTCGAGGCGGACGGCGCCCGGCACCGGGTGGGCCGCCGGCTGGTGGACAGCGGCCGGCTCGCCGCCGGAGCGCTGGAGGTCTGCCACCTCGGGGCGCTGTTCGACGCCGCCTACTTCGCCCTGGCCGACGACGGCCGCGCGCACCGCTTCCGGCCGGGGGCCGCGCACTGGCTCGGCACGGTGCGCTCCGTACCGGTCGACACCGTGGTCGGTGAGTCGCGGCGCCGCCGGGACCTGCTGCACCGCCTCTGGCCCGACCCCCGTGTCGACGTCGCCCCGCTCGCCCGGATGCCCGGCACGGTCACCACCGGCCTGCCGCCCCGGCGCGGCCGGGTCCTCGCCGAGGTCGACGGCGTCCGCACCTCCGCCGACATCGCCGCGGCCCTCGCCTGCCGCACCTACCACACCCTTGTCGAACTGCGCCGCCTGGCCGCCGACGGGCTCGTCACCCTCGCCCCGCGCGTCCCGCCGCAGGGCTCCTCCAAAGAGGCACCCGACCCGTGCGGGGCCGCCTGGGACGACCCCGACGCCGCCCTGCTGCGACGGCTTCGAGACGCCTTGGAGGCCCTGTGATCCGCGCGCGTCGCCAGCGTGCCGAAAGGAGACTGCTCATGGCCGTCGAGAGCGACGTCCTGGCCGAACTGCACCGCCTGCGCAACCGCGTGCCCCAGCTGACCGGCTCGCTCGCGGCCACCGTCGACGGCCTCGTCCTCGCCCAGGACGCGCCCGGCACCGAACCGGAGGGCCTCGCCGCGCTCACCGCCGCCGCGCTCGGCGTGGCCCACCGCACGGCCGAGGCCACCGCGCGCGGGGACTTCCGCGAACTGCTGCTGCGCGGCGCCGAGGGCTACGTCGCCACCTACGCGGCCGGCCCGGCCGCCGTCCTCACCCTCCTCGCCGACGGCCGCGTCAACGTCGGCCGGCTGCACCTGGAGGGCCGGCGCAGCGGCGCGCGGATCGGGGACCTGGTCGCCGACCACACCCGTACCGCACGGGCCGCCGAGGACCGGACCGCCTCGGCCGGACCCGCCACCGCGGCCACCGACCCGGCCCGCCCCATCGGCACGCTGCCGGTGCGCGCACCGCAGCGGCCCACCCGACCGCCCCATCCCCAGACCGGCTCCCAGAGCCGGCCGACCTGACCCACTCGATCACGTTCGGAAGGAATCCACCCATGGCCAACCTGGAAACCTCGCTCAAGGAATGCCTCAGCTCCATCGACGGGGCCTCGGCCGCCGCGCTCGTCGACTACACCAGCGGCATGGCCCTCGGCACGCTGGGCGGCACCAAGGACTTCAACCTGGAGGTCGCCGCCGCCGGCAATACCGACGTGGTGCGCGCCAAACTGCGCACCATGGAACTCCTCGGCCTCAAGGAGGACATCGAGGACATCCTGATCACCCTGAGCACCCAGTACCACCTGATCCGCCTCATCAAGGGGCGCGGCGGCAACGGGCTCTTCCTCTACCTGGTGCTCGACCAGAACCGGGCGAACCTGGCGATGGCCCGGCACCAACTGCGCCGGATCGAGAACGAACTGGAGGTCTGACCGGCCCGCCGGGCCGGCCGCCCGATCTCGTGCCCCGGGGTGTCATGTCCCTCTCCACGGAGGGAAGGCGTCCGGCATGAAGTCGACTACAGCGGCCGGCCCGGCACTGCTCCTCGCCCTCGTGTCCGGCACGGCGGGATGCGCGGGCGGCGGCCAGGACGCGCCGGGAGCGCTCGGGGCGTTCACCGGCGGCCACCTCGTGATCACCTCCGACACCGGGGTGACCCTGCGCCCCGGCGACGGGGACGGGGCCGTCGTGGACGACCGGATCGAGCACCGCTGGACGAGCCGGGACGACACCCGTGTCCTCGACCTCACCTGCGAGGAACCGGACGGACAGTGCCCACGGATGCCGCGGGTCGACGTACCCGAGGGCACCTCGGTCACCGTCACCGCGCGCGACGCGGGCATCGACGCCGCCGGGATCGCCGGCGCCCTGGACCTCACCACGGTCAACGGGGACGTCACCGTCACCCGCTCCGGGGCCGACGACGCGAAGGTACGCCTCGTCACCCGCAACGGCTCGGTACGGGCCACCGCGCTGCGGGCCGGGAAACTCCACGCCGAGACGGTCAACGGCGACGTGACCCTCGCCTGCGCCACCGCTCCGGACGGCGTCGGCGGGACCACCACCAACGGCTCGGTCCGGCTCGCGCTGCCGCACGGCGCCCCCGCCTACCGCGTCACCGCGGACACCGACAACGGCAGGCCCGACATCGACGTGGCGACCGGCGGGGACACCGACGGCCGGACGATCCGCCTGGCCACGGTCAACGGCGACGTCACCGCCGGACGCGACTGAGCCCCGGGAGCGTGATCCGCTCCCGGGGCCCGGTCGAGGTACCGCCGCCGGTCAGGCGCCGCTCCAGCGGAGCATGTCCTCGCGCTCGACGTACTTCACGCGCTCACGGCCGTGCGGCTCGCCCTGCGCCTTCTCCGCGGCGTCCAGCCTGTACCAGCCCTCCCAGGTGGTGAAGCGGATGTTCCGCTCGGCCAGGAACGCGTCCATGGCCTCCGGGCCGGGCGAGGCCGGGGTGTGCAGCCGCCCGTTCGCGAAGTCGTCCAGCAGGCTGGCCACGGTCTCGTTGGCGTCACCCTTGGTGTGACCGATGAGGCCGATGGGGCCGCGCCGGATCCAGCCGGTGACGTACGTGGACTGCAGGTGCTCGCCGGACTCCTGTATGACGCGTCCCGCCTCGTCCGGGACCGTGCCCGTGTCGAGGTCCCAGGGCAGCTTGGCGAGCTTGTCGGACAGGTAGCCCACCGCGCGGTAGACGGCGGAGACGTCCCAGTCGGTGAACTTGCCGGTGCCCTTGACGTTCCCCGTGCCGTCCAGCTCGGTGCGCTCGGTACGCAGGCCGACGACCTTGCCGTCCTCGCCGAGGATCTCGGCGGGCGACTCGAAGAAGTGCAGGAACAGCTTGTGCGGCCGGTCGCCGACGTCGCGGATGGCCCAGTTCTCCAGGGTCTTGGCGACCATGTCGGCCTGCTTGTTGCCGCGCCGCGTGGCGATCGAGCCGTCGTCGTAGTCGATGTCCTCGGGGTCGACGATGACCTCGATGTTGGGGGAGTGGTCCAGCTCCCGCAGCTCCATGGGGCTGAACTTCGCCTGCGCCGGGCCGCGGCGGCCGAAGACGTGCACCTCCAGCGCCTTGTTGGCCTTCAGGCCCTCGTAGACGTTGGCCGGGATCTCGGTCGGCAGCAGCTCGTCGGCGGTCTTGGCCAGCACGCGCGCGATGTCGAGGGCGACGTTGCCCACGCCGAGGACGGCGACCTTCTCCGCCTCCAGCGGCCAGGTGCGCGGGAAGTCCGGGTGACCGTCGTACCAGGCGACGAATTCGGCGGCGCCGTAGGAGCCGTCGAGGCCGATGCCGGGCAGGGACAGCTCACGGTCGGCCGTGGCGCCCGTGGCGAAGATCACACCGTCGTAGAAGGCGCGGAGGTCGTCGAGGCTGATGTCGGTGCCGTAGTCCACATTGCCGAAGAGACGGATCTGCGGCTTGTCCAGCACCTGGTGCAGGGCCTTGATGATGCCCTTGATCCGCGGGTGGTCGGGAGCGACGCCGTAGCGGATGAGCCCGAACGGGGCGGGCATGCGCTCGAAGATGTCGATGGAAACGCCGGGTTCGGCGGCCACCTCGGACTTGAGCAGGGCGTCGGCGGCGTAGATACCGGCCGGGCCGGATCCGACGATGGCTACCCGCAGAGGGCGGGGCATGTTCAGGTTCCCTTCGAGCGGTGACAGATCGACTCGACGGAAGCCTAAGCTAAGGGCACCCTAAGCTGGTACGCGGGTCCGATCTATGACCTCATAAGTGGCACCTATGGGCCACCCCCGCGATTGTTTGGACCGCCGGTGAGCGGTGACCGGTGACGCAGGCACCACGAGGCGTGCACCGACGAACCGGCGAGGGAGTGCCCCGTGAACGACGATCCGAACCGGTGGCGGGCCCTGTGGGTCACGCTGGTCGCGGGGTTCATGATCCTGCTCGACGTGACGATCGTCGCGGTGGCCCTGCCGTCCATGCAGCGGGAGCTGAGCGCCTCGGCCGCCTCCGTCCAGTGGGTCGTCTCCGGATACGCGCTGGCGTTCGCCCTGACCCTGGTCACCGCCGGGCGCCTCGGCGACGCGTTCGGCAGGCGCCGGGTCTTCCTGATCGCGCTGGCCGCGTTCGTGGTGTGCAGCGCCGCGGCGGGCGCCGCCCCCTCCGTCCTGTGGCTCATCGTCGCCCGACTGGCGCAAGGCGTCGCCGCGGGCAGTCTCGCCCCGCAGAACTCGGCGCTCATCCAGCAGATGTTCCACGGCGCCGAGCGCGGCCGCGCCTTCGGGCTCTTCGGCGCCACCGTCGGCCTCTCCAGCGCCGTCGGACCGGTCACCGGCGGCCTGATCCTCGCCCTCGCCGACGGCCCCACCGGCTGGCGCTGGATCTTCTACGTCAACGTGCCCGTCGGCCTGATCGCCCTGCTGCTCGGCTTCCGCCTGCTGCCCCGGGTCGCGCCCGGCCGCCGGGGCGACCTGGACGCGGCCGGTGTCGCGCTGCTCGGCGCCGGCATCCTCGCCGTGATGCTCCCGCTGGTGCTGGCCGAGGCCGGCGGGCTGAGCCGCCTGTGGTGGCTGTTCCCGGTGGGGCTGGTGCTCCTGCTGGCCTTCGTCCGCTGGGAACGCCGGGTCGCCGCCCGCGACGGCGATCCGCTGCTCGACCCCCGGCTGCTCACCGGGACCCGGGGCTACGCCACCGGCGCGGGCCTGGCCACCCTGTACTTCGTCGGCTTCAGCGGCGTGTGGCTCGTCTTCGCGCTCTTCTTCCAGAACGGCCTCGGATTCTCACCGCTGCGGTCCGGACTGGCCGTCACCCCGTTCGCCGTCGGCTCGGCCCTTGCCGCCGCCGTGGCGGGCCGCCTGGTGGGACGGTACGGGCGGCTGCTCACCGTCTGGGGGCTCGTCGCCGTCATGGCCGGTCTGGGCGGCACGGACCTGGTGCTGTGGCTGGCGCCCGCGCACTCGGCCGCCTACCTCGCCGCTCCGCTGCTCTTCCTGGGCGGCCTCGGCAGCGGCTGCGTCATCTCCCCGAACGTCACGATGACGCTGCGGGACGTACCCGTGCGCATGGCCGGGGCCGCCGGCGGCGCCATGCAGACGGGGCAGCGGCTCGGCGGAGCCGTGGGCACCGCCGCGCTGCCGGGCCTGTTCTACCTGGTCCTCGGCACCACCGGGAACGACTACCACGCGGCTGTCGCCGTGTCGGTCGGCAGCGGTGTCGTCTTCATGCTGTGCGCGCTGGCCGTCGCCGTCGTGGACCGGCGGCGGGACCGCCCCGACGACGGCGGGCGCCACTCCTCGGAGCCGTCCCACAGCCACACCCACGCGAGCCACGGCTGACCCCGGCCCCACGGCGGGCGCACGCACCCCGTCTCAGTGCCGCTTGCCGAACCGGCGCAGCAGCCCCTGGGCCTGCGCCCGGCGGCGCGGGTCCGCGGCGGC
>NZ_JAVRHI010000441.1:0-19045 GCF_034105845.1 Streptomyces sp. CRN 30
CAACTCGCTGCTGCAGATCCTGGAGGACGGTCGCCTGACCGACTCCCAGGGCCGGGTCGTGGACTTCAAGAACACGGTCATCATCATGACGACCAACCTCGGCACCCGGGACATCTCCAAGGGCTTCAACCTGGGCTTCGCCGCCCAGGGCGACACCAAGTCCAACTACGAGCGCATGAAGAACAAGGTCTCGGACGAGCTGAAGCAGCACTTCCGGCCCGAGTTCCTCAACCGCGTCGACGACGTGGTCGTCTTCCCGCAGCTGTCCCAGGAGGACATCCTGCGGATCGTCGACCTCATGATCGACAAGGTGGACGAGCGCCTCAAGGACCGGGACATGGGCATCGAGCTCTCCCAGTCCGCCAAGGAGCTGCTCTCCAGGAAGGGCTACGACCCGGTGCTGGGCGCGCGTCCGCTGCGCCGCACGATCCAGCGCGAGGTCGAGGACACGCTGTCGGAGAAGATCCTCTTCGGCGAGCTGCGCCCCGGCCACATCGTGGTCGTCGACACGGAGGGCGAGGGCGAGACCCAGACCTTCACCTTCCGCGGCGAGGAGAAGTCGTCCCTGCCGGACGCTCCGCCGATCGAGCAGGCGGCGGGCGGCGCGGGGCCGAACCTGAGCAAGGAGGCGTAAGCCTCACGCGGTGAGAAGAAGGGCCGGTGCGCGAGCACCGGCCCTTCTTCCGTTGCACGCTGTGCGGCTTCCGTCCTACAGGAACCCGGTGCCGCCCGTCCCCGGGTACCGGACACTGACCCGTAGCCGCGGGCACCTCCAGGTCGTCCGAGTCGGTGACCTGACGTAACCGCAGCGACGTCACCCCGGTGACGGGGGCGTACTGCGGCAGCTCGTAGGGTCAGGGCGGTCAGCGACGGGAGCGCGGCCATGGCCGAGACGTCCCGCAGCGCCGAAGAGGACGCGGCGACTTCCAGGGCCTCCAGCGACCGCCCGTGGACGCGCAGGAAGCCGAGGTCCTCCGGGGCGGGCAGCCGGGAGAGCTTGAGGGCCCGCAGCCGGGGCAAGTGGCCGCCGCCAGCTCGGCCGAGGTGAACGGGCCGCTGAGCACCAGCCGCCGGCCGATCGGCAGGCCGGGCAGCAGCTCCAACTGCTCCCGGGTTGCACGGGCGCCGACAGCTCGGGCGGCATCAGGCTCAGCACCTGACGGGCGTACTCCGCGGCGGGGAAGTTGTTCCAGGACTGGCTTCACTGCCAGTGGCTCACAGCTACCTCAAGGTTACCCGTCGGCACTCTCCGTCGTGCCCCGTCGATCGGGACAACTGGCCGCATCGTGGCCTCAGTTAGCGCGCTCCGGCGTAGCCCGCGTCACATTCGCGGGGTTCCCGGACGCCCTCGCCGGTGACATGCCGCACAGGCCATCCACCCCGTACTACGCGGAATAGGAGAGCGGACGAGAGGCGTGAAAAAGGGCTTATCGCCGCGAGTCGGGGGCATCTGCTCGGGGCTGTGACCTGGTTTGTCCTGAATGGGAGTTCTGTCGATGGACATGAGGTTTCGCGTTGAATTACTACGCGGGGTCGTAGGTCACACCTTTGTGCTGGTTCGTCCGGGTGGGTTACCAAGGATGAGCAGCCCACCCGGCGGCGCCCAGCGTGCCGGAGAGGGTTTCCCTTGATCCCGTCCCCATGAGGTTCCGCATGTCCCCGCGCACCACGCCCCGCAACTCCCGTACGACCGTCATCCGCACCCGCGCCGCAGTCCTGGCCGCCGGCCTGGGGGCCTCGGTCGCACTGGGAGCCGGGGTAGCGGTCGCCGCCGACACCACGGCGGCCTCCAGCACCGCCCACGCCGTCGAGGCGCAGGCCGCGGCCCAGGCCAAGGCCGCCACCGCCAAGACCGACGCCAAGAAGGCCGCCGCGAAGAAGGCCGCCTCCTGGGTCGACCCGGTCAAGAAGTACACGCTGAGCGCCAAGTTCAACCAGGCCGGCGGCATGTGGTCCGCCAAGCACAGCGGCCAGGACTTCGCCGTGCCCACCGGCACCGACGTGATGGCCGCGCACGGCGGCACCGTCGTCAAGGCCGGCGGCAACGGCGCCGGTGACGGCCCCGCCTACGGCAACGCCATCGTCATCAAGCACGGCAACGGTACGTACTCCCAGTACGCCCACCTGTCGCGGATCGACGTGAAGATCGGCCAGGTCGTCAAGACCGGCCAGCACATCGCCAAGTCCGGCTCCACCGGTAACTCCAGCGGTCCGCACCTGCACTTCGAGATCCGCACGACCGCCAACTACGGCTCGGCCGTCGACCCGGTCGCCTTCCTGCGCTCGCAGGGCGTGACCGTCTGACCGACGGTTCCCCTCACAAGAGTCCTAGTGCCCCTGGTGGGCCTGGGTGATCAGATCGATCGCGACCTCGAGACTTGCCTTGCGCTTGGCCTCGGGGTCGCCTTCGAGGTCCTGGAGCACGAACATCCCGGCGTGCAGCGTGAACAGCGCGCTGGCGCAGCGCACCTGGTCGGTCAGCTCCGCCTCGGGGTCGACCAGTATGTCCTTCAGGGCCAGGGTGCGCTTCTTGAGCAGTTCGCCGATGCGCAGCTCCCGCACCGTCGCCTGGTTCTCCTGCATGAAGCGGAAGAGCGGGGCGGCACCGGCCAGCGCCGCGCTGTAGCGGCGCACTATCTCCTGCTTCGTCTCCAGCGACCTGGGCTGTTCGAGACCCCACCTGACCAGCTCGTCCATCGGCTGCGAGAGGTCCTCGAAGATGCCGACCAGGATCTCTTCCTTGGTCTTGAAGTGGTAGTAGAGGGCCGCCTTGGTGACCTCCAGGCGCTCGGCGATCTCGCGCAGCGAGGTCTTCTCGTATCCCTGCTCGGCAAAGAGTTCGAGCGCCACGTCCTGGATGCGCTGGCGGGTGTCCCCGCGGCGTCGTTGCTGCTTGGTGCCGTCCATCGTGTCGCCCATCTTTCTACGTCACCCCTGCTCCGCGCAGCTCCGAGAGAACTTACTTGACGCCCGGCTAGTTACGCGGCTACCTTCCCGAGTGTAGTCACTAGCCGGGCGGCAAGTAAGTGCCCGGGTCTCTTGGGGGAGTGGGAGCGATGGCACAGACGGAGCGGGCCGCGGAGGCCGGTAAGCAACCGAGGAGCGTGCGGGTCGTCCTGCTGGCGCTCATGATCGCGATGATGCTCGCGATGCTGGACAACATGATCATCGGCACCGCGATGCCGACGATCGTCGGCGAGCTGGGCGGGCTCGAACACCTCTCGTGGGTGGTGACCGCCTACACCCTCGCCACCGCCGCCTCCACTCCGCTGTGGGGCAAGCTCGGCGACATGTACGGGCGCAAGGGCTCGTTCATGACGTCGATCGTGATCTTCCTGATCGGCTCCGCGCTCAGCGGCATGGCCCAGGACATGGGCCAGCTCATCGGCTTCCGCGCCGTGCAGGGCCTCGGTGCGGGCGGTCTGATGGTCGGCGTCATGGCGATCATCGGCGACCTGATACCGCCCCGGGAGCGCGGCAAGTACCAGGGCATGATGGCCGGCGTCATGGCGCTGGCGATGATCGGCGGACCGCTGGTCGGCGGCACCATCACCGACAACTGGGGCTGGCGCTGGTCCTTCTACATCAACCTGCCGCTCGGCGCGATCGCGCTGGTCGCCATCAGCGCCGTACTGCACCTGCCGAAGAAGCGGGCCGAGTCCCGGATCGACTACCTGGGCGCGGCGCTGCTCACCGTCGGCATCACCTCGATCGTGCTGGTCACCACCTGGGGCGGCACGGAGTACGCCTGGACCTCCGCGCGGATCATGGAGCTGATCGGCATCGGCGTCGCCTCGCTGGTCGGCTTCGTCTTCTGGCAGACCAGGGCCGCCGAGCCGATCATGCCGCTGCACATCTTCCGCAGCCGCAACTTCACGCTGATGTCCCTCATCGGTTTCATCACCGGGTTCGTGATGTTCGGCGCGACGCTGTTCCTGCCGCTCTACCAGCAGTCGGTGCAGGGTGCGTCCGCGACCAACTCCGGACTGCTGCTTCTGCCGATGCTCGGCGCGATGCTCGTCACGTCCATGGTGGCGGGCCGGGTGACCACCAACACCGGCCGGTACAAGATATTTCCCGTCGTCGGCGGCCTGCTGATGACGGTCGGGCTCTACCTGCTCTCCCTGATGGACACCGACACCTCCCGCCTCACCTCCGGTGTCTACATGGCCGTGGTGGGCCTCGGCATGGGCTGCCTGATGCAGATCACCATGCTGGTGGCGCAGAACAGCGTGGAGATGAAGGACATGGGCGTGGCCTCCTCGTCCACCACCCTCTTCCGCACCCTCGGCTCCTCCTTCGGCGTCGCGATCATGGGCGCGCTCTTCAACCACCGGGTGCAGGACGTCATGGCCGAGCGGGCCGGGTCGCTGGGCTCGAAGGTGACCGAGCAGTCCGCGCAGCTCGACGCGGCCAGCCTGGCGAAGCTGCCCGAGATGGCGCGGGAGGCGTACCAGCACGCGGTGTCCGCCGGAACGCACGGCGCGTTTCTGCTCGGCTCCGCCGTGGCGGTCCTCGCGCTGATCGCGGCGGTCTTCGTCAAGGAGGTCCCGCTCAAGGGCACGGGCCCGGCCGCGGCGGACGCCCCGGCGGACGGCCCCGACGAGACGGCGACCGCGAAGGCCCCGGCCGTGGAGACGGTCTGACGACGGGCGGGTGACTCGCCCACGCCCCCGCGCGTGAAAGCCCCCGGGACCGGGTCCTGGGGGCTTTCCCGTGGCCGGGAGAGCCCGGGGCTTCCCCGTGGTCGGGAGAACCCGGAGGGCTTTCACGTGGTAGGGAGAAGGGGGGCTCACGGGCTTGGCCTTGGCAGTCCGTGGTCGAGGGGCGGGGGTTCGTTCGGCAGTCCGTGGCCGAGGGGAGAGGGGGCAAGGGCTCAGCCTTGGCAGTCCGTGATCACAGGGCAGAGAGGCTCGTTCGGCAGCCCGTGGTCGCGAGGGGAGGGGCTTGCTCGGCAGCGGCCCGTGGTCGCGAGGGGGAGGGGCTTGCTCGGTAGTGGCCCGTGATCGGTGGGCATGGGATCGTTCGGCAGCAGCCCGTGGTCGAGTGGGCATGGGCTCAGTCCGGCAGCATCGGATAGCTTCCCGTGTTGGTCGGCGCGTGCTCCGGCAGCCACAGGACCGCCGCCGCGCCCTCGGCGGGGGTGCCGGTGGAGGCGCCGGGCGGCCGTACGTTGCGGAAGGTGAGGCGCGCGCCCATGACGCGGGCCTGCCCGGCCGCGATGGTCAGGCCCAGCCCGTGCCCGCGGCCCGCCCGGTCCGCGCTGCCGGTGCGGAACCGGCTCGGCCCCGCCGCGAGCAGTTCCTCGGGGAAGCCCGGCCCGTGGTCGCGGACCCGCACGACCCGCCCCTCGACGCTGACGACGATCGGCGGCCTGCCGTGCCGCGCGGCGTTGGTGATCAGGTTGAACAGCACTCGTTCGAGGCGGCGCGGATCGGTGGTCACCGCCGACTCCCGCAGCACCCGCACCTCGATGTCCGGCCCCTTGGCCGCCGCCCGGCGGGCGACGAACTCGCCCAGCATGATGTCCTGCAGTTCGGCCCGCTCGGAGGCGCTGTCCAGCCGGGCCACCTCCAGCACGTCCTCCACCAGCGTGCGCATCGCCTTCGCCCGGTCCAGGACCAGTTCCGTCGGCCGCCCCGGCGGCAGCAGCTCGGCGGCGGTCAGCAGCCCCGTCACCGGGGTGCGCAGCTCGTGCGCGATGTCGGCGGTGACCCGCCGCTCCGCCTCCAGCCGCTGCTGCAACGTCTCCGTCATCGCGTCCACGGCCCGCGCGAGGTCGTCCGTCTCGTCCCGTACGACCCCGCCGATGGCGTCCCGCACCCGTACGTCGGTCTCGCCCGCGGCGACCTGGTTGGCGGCGGCGGCCGCCTTGCGCAGCCGGCGCGAGAGCTGCCCGCCGATGAGCACGCCGAGCGCGCTGCCGCCGAGGACGACCGCGATCGAGCCGATGATCAGCGCCTGGTCGAGGTCCTCCAGGATGTCGGAGCTGCGGTCGGTGAACCCGGTGTGCAGCGACATCACGTGCCCGTCCGTGAGCGGCACCGCGGCCCAGATGTCCGTGGCGCCGCCCGGCCGGTCGGAGACGAAGGTCGCGCGCCGCCCGTCCTCGGCCTTGTCACGCAGTTCCGCGGGCAGCTTCGGGTCGTCGATCTGGGCGTTGGGGAAGTTCAGCCGCCCAGACAGCTCGTAGTTGCGCTGGGCGACGAGGACCCGCTCGTCGGCGAGGTCGCGCGCGTTGTCCAGCATCGACACCCGCGCCGCGTTGTGCACGACCAGGCTGAGCACCACGGCGACCAGCGCGCCGACCAGCGCGATGGCCGCGCTGAGTTTCCACCGCAGTCCCGTACGGATGCCCGCGCGCCGCAGCGCCGCGGCGAGAAGTCGCCGGAAGAACCCCCGCATGCGCCCGCCCTCACGCCTTCAGCTTGTAACCGAAGCCGCGGACCGTCTCGATGCGGTCCTGGCCGATCTTCGTCCGCAGCCGCTGTACGTGGACGTCGACGACGCGGGTGTCCCCGCCCCACCCGTAGTCCCACACCCGCTCCAGCAGCCGGTCGCGGGAGAGCACCGTGCCCGGCGCGGTGGAGAACTCAAGGAGCAGCCGCATCTCGGTCGGCGTCAGCGCGACCGGCTGCCCGGCCCGGCGGACCTCCATGCCCTCGGTGTCGACCTCCAGCGCGCCGAAGGTCAGCACCCCGCCCGCGTCGGCGGCGCCCGGGTCGTCCTGGCGGTCGCCGCCCGCGTGGCCGAAGCGCCGCAGCACAGCGCGGATCCGGGCGACCAGCACGGCGGCGTCGAACGGCTTGGTCACGTAGTCGTCGGCGCCGGCCTCCAGGCCCAGCACCACGTCGATGGAGTCGGCCCGCGCCGACAGCATGATGACCGGCACGGTCGACTCGTCGCGGATGCGGCGGCACAGGCTGACGCCGTCGAGGCCCGGGACCATCACGTCGAGGAGCGCGATGTCCGGCCGGTCGGCGCGGAACGCCTCCAGTCCCGACAGGCCGTCGGGCATCGCGGTGACCGCGAAACCGTCCCGCTCCAGGGTGAGCTGGGTGGCCTCGCGGATGACGTCGTCGTCCTCGACGAACAAGACGTGGGTCTGGTCTGACATCCGGCTGCTCTCAGATCTCGGGTCTCGGGTCTCGGGTCTCGGGTGGTGGTCGGTGCGCTCGCGTCGCGGGCCCGGGTCAGCTGTCCGGGGCCGGCGAGGAGCCGCCGCCGACTGCTTTGCTGTAGTCGTTGTGCGTGCGGTACTTCTCCGTGAACCGGCCGTCGGACCAGCGGTAGGTGATCACGTCGTCCCCGGACGGGTTCGAGACGGGATCGCTCTTCTCGTACACCTGCTTGGTCACGACCAGGTCGCCGCGGTCGATCTCCGCGTAGACCGGCGGCTCCTCCGCCTTGAACACGTGCTGGTACCGGCCGTCCTTCTCCCGGTACACGTAGCTGCCCACGCCCACCGCGTCGCCGCAGGTCAGCACGTTGACCACGAGGTCCTCCGCGGAGGACGAGGTCAGATTGCCGTAGCTGACGTCGACGGGGTACTCGTCGGCGACGCACGGCTTCAGCTCCCGTTTGACCTCCGCCGAGACCTGCGGGTCGGACTTGACGAGCTGTACCGCGTCGACGCGGCCCGGTGCCTTCACCGAGGACGCCGCCGACCGGGAGGGCCCGGTGTCGGGGGCGGTCGAGGAGTCGGCGCGCGCCGGTCCCTCGTCGCGGGCGCCGGTGCCACCGGCCGCGCACCCGGACACCAGCACGGCGACGGCGACGGCCCCGGCCACCGCCGGAACCGCCGCCCTGACGTTCACCCGGCCCGCTCGGGGCCCCGGGCCGTCGTTCAGGCCGCGCACCGCTCCCGCTCCTCGTGCTCCAGCGCGCGTGCGTCCGACTCGCGGGCGACCAGCTCCTCGCGGAGCCGGGCGAGCGCCCGGTGCAGCGTGCTCTTGACCGTTCCCGCGGACATGCCGAGGGCGGCGGCCGTCTCCTCCGTGGACATCTGCTCCCAGTGTCGCAGCACGACCACGCTGCGCTGCTTGGGGGCGAGCACCTTCAGTACGTCCATCAGCAGCGCCCGGTCGGCGTGCTGGTCGGCGGCGTCGTCCACGCAGGGCTCCGGGAGCTGCTCGGTCGGCACCTCCTCCAGCTTCCGCGCCCGCCACCACTCGGTCCGCGTGTTGATCATGACCCGGCGCAGATAGGCGTCCGCGAGCCGCTTGTCCTCTATCGTCTCCCAGCGCCCGTACGTCCGTACCAGCGCCGTCTGCAACAGGTCCTGGGCGTCGACCGGGTCCGGGACGAGCCGGCGGGCGCTGCGCAACAGCGCGTCCTGCCGGGTACGGACGTACTCCTCGAACCCCAGCACCTCGCCCTGAGCCTGCGCCATGGTGAACCGCCTCCCGCTCCCCGTCGTCATGCTTCCGTCGTCGTTCCTGAGCCCCAGCGGGCACAGGAACGAAGCTAGGGAAGCGTTGTCACGGGGCTGTGCGGGCAAGGCCGCGACTGGCACTCGGCTGTCCGTCGGTTGTGTAACGGAAATAAGGCCGGGATAAAGGCAAGGGTCGATCGGGTAGGTTTTGCCCGCCTTTGCCGACCCGTAGGGCCGTTACGTAGGACCGTTACGTAGGACCGTTACGGAAGGACGTCTCAGCCCTGCGGCAGCCGGTACCGGCCGTCGGCCAGGGGCTCCACCAGCCCGTCGGCGACCAGACCGTCCAGCGCGCGGGCCCGCTGGATCGGCTCGTGCCACACCCGGTCGAGCGCCGTCTGCGGCACCGGCCCGTGCGCCTCCCGCAGCACGGCGAGGAGCCGGCCGCGCACCTGGCGGTCGGTCCCCGCGTACGTCTGGCCGCGGCGCGGCGGACCGTCGTGCGCGGGCTTGCCCGCCAGCCGCCAGGCGCACTGCGCGGCGATCGGGCAGCGGTGGCACGACTCGTTCTTCGCGGTGCACACCAGCGCGCCCAGCTCCATGGAGGCGGCGGCCCAGCGCGCGGCGGTCGGCTCGTCCGGCGGCAGCAGCTCGCGCGCGAGCCGGCGCTCGGCGGCCGTGGTGGCGTTCGGCGGGTACTGCGCGCCGGTCACGGCCCGCGCGAACACCCGGCGCACATTGGTGTCGAGCACCGCGTGGCGCCGGCCGTAGGCGAAGGAGGCGACGGCCGCGGCCGTGTACTCGCCGATGCCGGGCAGCGCGAGGAGCTGCGCGTGGTCGGACGGTACGTCGCCGCCGTGCCGTTCGGTTATGGCGGCGGCGGCGCCGTGCAGCCGGAGCGCGCGGCGCGGGTAGCCGAGCCGGCCCCAGGCGCGGACGGCCTCGCCCGGGGCCTCCGCGGCGAGGTCGGCGGGGCGCGGCCAGCGCGCGAGCCACTGCTCGTAGACGGGCAGGACGCGGCTGACCGGCGTCTGCTGGAGCATGAACTCGCTGACCATCACGCCCCAGGCACCGGCCTCCGGGCGCCGCCACGGCAGATCGCGGGCGTGCTCGTCGAACCAGTCGATCACAGGGGCGTGCAGGGGCGAGCCGTCGGAGCCGGGCCCGACGGCGGGGGAGGGGACGGCGGAACCGGTGTGCGGGGGCTTCGTGGGAGCAGTCATGACCCGTCGATCCTGCCACGGGAGGGCGCCCCGCCGGGCGCGACGCCACCCGAATCGGCTCGCGTCCGGTCGGAGTCGACGGGTGTGGCGCTACCCGGGTCGGTGCGTGTCCGGTCGGGGGTGTCGGGTGTAGCGCTACCCGGACCGGCCCGCGCCCGGTCGGAGCCGGCGGGTGTGGCGTCCCTTGGATCGGCTTGCGACTGGTCGGAAGTGCCGGGTGTGGCGCTACCCGGACCGGCCCGCGTCCGGTCGGAGTCGGTGGGTGCGACGTCACCCGGACCGGTCCGCGTCCGGTCGGAGTCGGTGGGTGCGACGTCACCCGGACCGGCCCGCGTCCGGTCGGAGCCGGTGGGTGCGGTGCCCCCCGGACCGGTCCGCGTCCGGTCGGATGTGGCGGGCACGACGCGACCTGGACCGGTCCGCGTCCGGTCGGACGGTTGCGACGGAGCGACCGCGCGTGTCTGGCGCGGATACGGGACGCCGCGGCGAAAACTTGCCCTCGTGACGCCTTCGTCCGAAGAGCCAGCCCCGCCCGCGGGGCACGCCGCGCGCAGCGGGGTGCACCCTCCCGGCTTCACCGTCCGCGCCCTCACCGAACAGGGCCGTCTGCTGCTCCAGCGACGCGAACACGCGCTCGTCGGGCTGAGTCCCTTCAACGGGTACTACAAGCCCCGCCAGATCCGCCGCCTGCTGACCTGGTGCCACCAGGTCTTCGCACGCGTCGATGTCTTCGCCCCCGGCTACGAGGCCGCGCACACGCTCACCAGCGCCGGCCTCGAACCCCGGGAGGCCGTCCACCGGGCGCGCCGCGCCACCAGCCAGCTGCGCAACGCCGCGCTGGGCGCGCTGCGCGGCTGCGGCGTGGCCGACGCCGAGGACCGCGTCCACACCTGGACCATGCTGGCCAACCGGCCCGCGTACGCACGGCTGCACGACCAGGTGCGCCGCGACTACCACCACGACCCGGTGATCCGCACCGCCTGCCGGGAGACCGCGCGGGCGGCGCTGCGCACCCACTCCCCGCACGACCCGAGCGAGCGGCAGATCGACGGCGCGGTCAGCTATCCGCTGGCCGAGATCCCGCTGCTGCTGGACAGCCCGGCCATCTTCCGCGTCGACTCCTCGGTCTTCGTCTACCACCGGGAGATGACCTCCTTCACGCCGCTCATCCTGGGCCGGTCCGCCTCGGTGCGGCCCAACGAGAGACAGGGCTACGCGATGCTGATCCCGGACGGACACCCCGGGCAGGACGCGCCGAGCGGGGAGGACGACGCGCCATGAGCCGTGCCGACGACTACACGCTGCCGCTGGCCTACCCGTTCACGCCCACCGGACAGCTCGGCGCGCCGCCGCCCGCGATCGCCTGGGCGCGCAAACACGCGCCGGTCTGCCCGGTGGTCCTGCCCAGCGGCACCCAGGTGTGGATGATCACCAGGAAGGACGACATCAGCGCCGTCTTCACCGACCCGGCCTTCTCCCGGGACCTGGTCCGCCCCGGCTCCCCCCGGTTCGTGGGCGAGGATTTCACCGCCGTGCCGGGCGGCATCTTCAACCTCGACGGCGCCGACCACAGCCGGGTCCAGCAGGTGCTCGCCCCGTACTACACCCGGGCCGCCGCCGCCCGGCACGCCCCGATGATCGCCCGGCACGCCGGGGAACTGCTCGACGCGATGGCGGCGGGCCCCAACCCGGTCGACCTGGTGGAGGCGTACGCGGGTCCGCTGCCGCTGCTGGTGAGCTGCGAGATCCTCGGCGTGCCGGTCCGGCTGCGGGCCGACTACCTCGACGCGTTCCGCACCCAGGCGAGCCTGGACGTCACGGCCGAGGACGTCGCGGAGGCCACCGCGGCGACGATGGACCTGACCGCGCGCATCATCAGCGGCAAACGCGCCGAGCCCGGCGGCCCCGGACCGGTCGGCGCGCTGATCGAGGCGGAGGCGGACGGCCGGATCAGCGAAGAGGAACTGCACGGCACGGTCTGCTACCTGCTGGTCACCGGCTCCGAGCCGCTCGTGCCCCCGCTGTCGACGGGCCCCGTCACGCTCATGT
This sequence comes from Streptomyces sp. CRN 30, assembly GCF_034105845.1. Classification (NCBI taxonomy): domain Bacteria; kingdom Bacillati; phylum Actinomycetota; class Actinomycetes; order Kitasatosporales; family Streptomycetaceae; genus Streptomyces; species Streptomyces sp. CRN 30. The sequence continues at coordinate 11,647 of NZ_JAVRHI010000441.1, forward strand.
GCCACCGCAACCAGCTCCAGGAGTGCGTCGACGACGAGACGCTCTGGCCCGCCGCCGTGGAGGAGGTACTGCGCTACCACCACAACGGCATCCTCGGACTGCCCCGGGTGGCCCTGGAGGACGTGACCCTGCACGGCGTGCGCATCCGGCGCGGCGACGGGGTGTGCGCGCCGATGCTGGGAGCGACCTGGGACCCCCGGCACTACCACAACCCGGAGAAGTTCAACATTCACCGCAAGGAGGACGCCAACGCCACCTTCGGCGCGGGCCCGCACTACTGCCTCGGCTCGGCCCTCGCCCGGGTCTTCCTCGTCCAGGCCTACACCGCGCTCTTCCGCCGTTTCCCCGGGCTGTTCCTGGCCGTCTCCGAAGAGGACCTGCCGTGGCAGGACGGCCTGGTGCTGTGCCGCCCGGCGAAGGTGCCCGTCTGCTGGTGACGCGGTTTCGCACCCGGCAGGAGGGCCGTCCGCCGGGTGCCGGGCGCGGCGGACGGGCCGCTACCCGCCGACGCCGGGCGTGAGTCCGGCCAGGCGCGGTACGAGGTCGCCGGGCCCCGGCATCGCGGCGATCTCCGTCCGCACCCGGGCGCAGGCGCGGCCGATGTCCGGGTCGTCGAGCGTCCTGTCGAGCGCCTCCCGCACCTCCTGCGCCGCGGGCCGGGTGCGCGCGAGGGCGACGCCGATCCCCGCCCGGTGCACGGCGTCGGCGTTGAGCGGCTGATCGGCCACCTGCGGCAGGACGATCTGCGGAACGCCCTGGGCGCAGGCGGTGAAGGTGGTCCCCGACCCGCCGTGGTGGATCAGGGCCGCGCAGCCCGGCAGCAGCGCGCTCAGCGGCACCCACCCGACCCGCCGGACACCGGCGGGCGCCGGACCGGGACCGGTGGCCGAACCGGTGGCGAGGACGACCTCGACGCCGGTGGGCGCCAGCGCGGCCAGTACGGCCTCCAGGGTCCGGTCCATACCGGACTCGGGAAGCACCGACCCCCAGGTGACGCAGACCCGCGGGCGGGCCGGCCGCGGCTGGAGCCAGTCGGGCAGGAGGCCGCCGCCGTTGCACGCCACGAACCGCAGGGGCCAGCTGTCCGGTGCGGCGTCCGGCGGCCGCAGACTGGGCGGGCACACGTCGAGCACCGCGGCCGGCGGGGCCGGCCGGCGCTCGTGCATCGCGCCGAAGTCGGGGTGCGGCAGCCCGATCCCGACCTGCACGCACGGAAGGCCCGCACGGGCGGCGGCGAGCTGCCCGGCGCAGAGGAACGTGGTGTACAGCACGAGATCGGCACGCCACTCCCGCAGCACCCGGGTGGTCCGCTCGACCGTGCAGGAGGCCAGGAACAGCAGCAGTTCGTCGGTGTCGCCCGGCACCTCGCCCTGCCCGGTGAACCGCCCCCACGCCGACGCGAGTTCGTGCTCATCGGGCCGGGCGTCCATCTCCCGTACCGCCAGCCGCTGGTAGGCGGCGTACGCCGCGCCGTCGCCCGACACCTCCACGGCGGCGAACCCGAGGTGCTGTGCCATGGCGAGGCTGGGTCCGGTGGTGGCGACGAGGACCTGGTGACCGGCCGACAGAGCGGCCCACGCGACCGGCACGGCGGGCAGCAGATGCCCGAGTCCGGGGGCGGTTGCGACGACGACGCGCACGTCGCCTCCTCACGGGAGAGTGGCGGGTCACCGGACCGTAGCGCGGGTCTCCCCTTCCGCCCCGTAAGCGCCCCGACGCACGGCGTTGCCGCCCGCATTTGCCGCCGTCATGGGATGGTGCGACTTTGGTAGGGACGGGTTACCAGCCGGGTCAACAGCCGGCTCTCATCGCACCGCCGGTCATCGGACAAGGAGCGGTCACAGGGGGCACTCACAGGGGGCACTTTCTGAACGCGTCAGCGTGAGGAGCGCTCATGCAGCCGTCGATCCCCACTGCCCGGAACCTCCCCTCGCTCACCGGCCTCCGGTTCGCCGCGGCCTTCGGGGTCTGGCTCTCGCACGCGGCGTTCCTCCACCCCGCCGTCTGGGGGCCGGTCCTGCCGCTGCTCATCCAGCTCGGCCCGGCCGGAGTGTCGCTGTTCTTCGTGCTCAGCGGCTTCGTACTGACCCGCTCGGCCCGGCCCGACGACACCGCGCGGGCCTTCTGGCGCCGCCGGGCGGTGAAGATATACCCCTCCCACCTCACGGCGTGGGCGGCGGTCACGGCGCTCACCGTCGCGGCGGGCACGGTCGGCGCGCTCTCCGTGGCGGACTTCCTGCCGGGGCTCGTACTGGTGCAGACCTGGGCGCCTGCCGCCGGCCCACTGATGGCCGGCAACATCATCGCCTGGTCGCTCTGTTGCGAGGTCTTCTTCTACGTTCTCTTCCCCCTCCTGCTGCGACTGGTGAACCGCGTCCCCGAACGCCGCCTCACCGCGGCCGTCGTCGTCGTCGCGGGTCTGGTGTGGGCCTGCCCCGCCCTCTCCTACGTCTTCACGGGGCCGCGGCTGACGGGCTTCCCGCTCGATCTGCCGTTCACGCAGGTGTGGTTCGCCTACTTCTTCCCGCCGTGCCGGCTGCCGGAGTTCGTCCTCGGGATGCTGCTCGCCGCCCAACTCCGCTCCGGCGCGCGGCCACGCCGGTCGGGGGTGTGCGCGGCGGCGGCGCTGCTTCTGGGCGCCCTGGTGGTCGGCGCCCGGTTCCTCCCCGTCGCCTGCTCCTTCGCCGCCACCGGGGTCATCGCGACGGCGCTGCTGGTCCGCGCGACGGCCGCCTCGGACCTGCGCGGCAGCCGCTGCGTGCTGCGGTCGCGCACCATGGTGTTCCTCGGGGAGATCTCCTACGCGTTCTACCTCACGCACACGTGCGCGCTGCTCGCGGTGGACCAGGGGGCGCGGTTCGTCGGGCACGAACGGTCCGTACCGCTGATCATGGCCTGCGGGCTGGCCGCCTCGATCCTGCTCGCCTGGCTGCTGCACAGCACCGTGGAGGAGCCCTGCATGCGCCGCTTCGCGAAACCGGGCGCGTACCGCGGGCGGCACCTGGAACCCGCCCCGGCCGCGGCACCGGCCCCGGTAGCAGCACCGGCCACTGCCCCGGTAGCAGCCCCCGCGCCCGCCCCCGCCCCTGCCCCTGAACAATCCGATGATCAGAAAAAGTTGATGCCCTGAACGGCGGGTGAGGCAGGGGAACGTACGGATCTCTCGTACAGTTTCCGCCGTGGGATCTCTGCGCAATCCGGTCGGGCCGCTTCCCTCCTCCATCTACTGGCGTCGGAGGGCCGTACTGCTGTCCGTCGTCGCCCTGTTGGCGCTCCTGGTCATCTGGATCGTGACCATGGGCGGCGGGGGTGGCGGCGGTGGCCACGACGACGGTGCCGACGGCAAGAATCCCGCTCCCTCGATCACACCGGGACCTTCGGGTTCGGGCCCCGCGATCAGCCAGGCGCCGGGCGGACGCGACGAGTCGGGCGACGAGGAGTCCGGCGGGTCCGGGTCCGGGTCGGGGGACGGCGACGGCTCGGGTTCCGGAGCGGGGGCCGGCAACGGCTCCGGTTCGGGCTCGGGCTCGGGTTCGGGTGAGGCCGGGGGTTCCGGTGACGCGGGCGGCGGCGGTTCCGCTGCCGGTGTCGGCTCCGGCGACGCGCTCCCCGCCGGTACGTCCCTCCCCGACTGCACCGCCGGAGCGGTGGAGTTGAGCCTGCGCAGCGTCCGCAACTCCTACGAGCCCGGTCAGACGCCGACCTTCCGGCTCACCGCGCGCAACAGCTCGGACAGCGACTGCAAGGTCGATCTCGGTCCGAAGAACTCCGTGGTGACGATCACCGAGGCCGACGGCGACGACGCGTTCTGGGCCTCCGACGACTGCCCGAAGGGCGCCACCAGCCTGCGGTACCGGGTACCGGCCGGCAGCGCCATCACCTACACCGTGAAGTGGGACCGCAAGCCGAGCGCCCCGGAGTGCGCCACCCCGAAGGCGGGAACGGCCAAGGCGGGCACATACCTGGTCCAGGCGGAGACCCCGGGCTTCACGAAGACCCAGACGTCCTTCGTCCTGAAGAGCGCCTGAACGACACCCCGAGCCGAACCGCCCCACAAGGGGCGCGGGGAACTGCGCGACCAGCCACGACGCACCCGCACCCGACCGCAGGCACCCGCGCCCGCACCCGACCGCAGGCACCCGCGCCCGCACCCGACCACAGGCACCCGCGCCCGCACCCGACCCGGCGCAGGACCTACACGTACCGCTCCAGAATGGAGCTTTCCGCGAGCCGGGAAAGACCCTCCCGCACACTACGGGCCCTGGCCTCCCCCACCCCGTCCACGGTCTGCAGATCGTCGACACTCGCGGCGAGCAGCTTCTGCAACCCCCCGAAGTGGTCCACCAGCCGGTCGATGATCGCCCCCGGCAGCCGCGGCACCTTGGCCAGCAGCCGGAACCCGCGCGGCGACACCGCCGAGTCGAGGGTCTCCGGCGACCCGACATACCCCAGCGCCCGCGCCACGGTGGGCAGTTCGAGCAGCTCGGCATGGCTGAGCTTGTCCAGCTCGGCCAGCGCCTCGTCGACCGTACGGGAGCGCTTGGCGGTGGGCTCGGGCACGTAGTCCCGTACCACCAGCTCCCGTTCGGGCTCGACGCCGGCGATCAGTTCGTCGAGCTGGAGCGCGAGGAGCCGCCCGTCGGTGCCCAGCTCCACCACGTACTCGGCGATCTCGTTGGCGATCAGCCGCACCATCTCCAGCCGCTGCGAGACCGCGGAGACGTCCCGGACGGTGACCAGGTCCTCGATCTCCAGCGCGGAGAGCGTGCCGGCGACCTCGTCGAGCCGGAGCTTGTACCGCTCCAGGGTGGCCAGCGCCTGGTTGGCGCGGGACAGGATCGCCGCCGAGTCCTCCAGGACCCGGCGCTGCCCGTCCACGTACAGGGCGATCAGCCGCATCGACTGGGAGACGGAGACGACGGGGAAGCCGACCTGCCGGCTGACCCGGTCCGCGGTGCGGTGCCGGGTGCCGGTCTCCTCCGTGGGGATGGTGGGGTCGGGCAGCAGCTGCACGCCCGCCCGCAGGATCTTCGACAGGTCCGAGGAGAGCACGATGCCGCCGTCGAGCTTGCACAGCTCGCGCAGCCGGGTCGCCGTGAACTCGACGTCCAGCACGAATCCGCCCGTGCACATCGACTCCACCGTCTTGTCGGAGCCCAGCACGATGAGGCCGCCGGTGTTGCCGCGGAGGACCCTCTCCAGGCCGTCCCGCAGGCCCGTGCCGGGTGCCACGGCGCTCAGCGAGGCGCGCATCAGGCCATCGGAACCGGCACTCCCACCGGACTTTCCGGGAGCCGCCGCCCGGTCGTTGGCTGCCACTGCACTCCTCCGGTCGCAGGTTCTGGGGCGCCCCCGTTTCGCGCACTCGGTTCGTACGGACGGGCGAGACCAGGGCAAAGTCTACCGGCGCTCCTCCGTCTCCCGTGGGGCCTCTCGACGACGGGAGCGCGGAAGGACCCGCAGGGCGTCCCCCATGTCCGCGACTTCCAGGACCTTCATACCGGCCGGGACCTTACCCGGATCGCCCGGTACCAGCGCGTGCGTGAAGCCCAGGCGGTGCGCCTCCGCCAGTCTGCGCTGCACACCCGTGACCCGTCTCACCTCGCCGGCGAGACCCACTTCCCCGATCGCCACCAGGTTCTTGGGCAGCGGAGTGTCGCTGGCCGCGCTGGCCAGCGCGAGGGCGACGGCCAGGTCGGCGGCGGGCTCGGACAGCTTCACGCCGCCGACCGTCGCGGAGTAGATGTCCCGCTTGCCCAGCGCGGTGATGCGCCCGCGCTGCTCCAGGACGGCCAGCATCATCGACACCCGGGACGTCTCCAGCCCGGACGTCGTGCGCCGGGGGGAGGGGATCTGCGAGTCGACGGTGAGCGCCTGCACCTCGGCGACGAGCGGGCGGCGGCCCTCCAGGGTGACGGTCAGGCAGGTGCCGGGGACCGGCTCCGCGCGACGGGTCAGGAACAGGCCGCTGGGATCGGCGAGGCCGGTGATGCCCTCGTCGTGCAGTTCGAAGCAGCCGACCTCGTCGGTGGTGCCGTAGCGGTTCTTGACGCCCCGGACCAGGCGCAGGCGCGCGTGCCGGTCGCCCTCGAAGCTCAGGACGACGTCCACGAGGTGCTCCAGCAGACGTGGGCCCGCGATCGCGCCGTCCTTGGTGACGTGGCCGACGAGCAGCGTGGACATGCCGCGCTCCTTGGAGGCGCGGATCAGGGCGCCGGCCACCTCGCGGACCTGCGCCATGCCGCCGGGGGCGCCGTCGATCTCCGGGGAGGCCACCGTCTGCACCGAGTCCAGGATCAGCAGGGACGGCTTGACCGCGTCGAGGTGGCCGAGGACGGCGGCCAGGTCGGTCTCGGCGGCGAGGTACAGGTGGTCGGCGAGGGCGCCGATGCGGTCGGCGCGCAGCCGGACCTGGCTCGCCGACTCCTCACCGGTCACGTACAGCGTCTTGTGCTCCTCGCTCGCCGACTTGGCGGCCACGTCCAGCAGGAGTGTGGACTTGCCGACGCCGGGCTCACCCGCGAGCAGCACCACCGCGCCGGGTACGAGTCCGCCGCCGAGGACCCGGTCCAGCTCGGGCACGCCGGTGGTCCTGGCGGTCGCCCGACGGCCGTCGACCTGGCCGATGGGCAGCGCGGAGCTGGTGACCCGGCCCGGCGCCGTCGTGCGGACCGCGGGCGCGCCGTACTCCTCGACCGTCCCCCAGGCCTGGCACTCGGGGCAGCGGCCGAGCCACTTGGCCGTCTGCCAGCCGCACTCGGTGCAGCGGTAGGACGGACGGTCCTTGGTGGTCTTCGTACGGGCAGCCATGCGGAAAACCGTAACCGCACCCACTGACAACCGTCCCCCACCCACCGCGTGACGACCGCCCGCCCACCGCGTGACGACCGCCCGCCCATCGCAAGATCCCTGCCATCCGCCATAACCTGCCGAGGGCGGAATGAAGGGTTCCTGTCCTCTATTGAGGGATCGTTTCACCCGTACGGATTAAAACTGTCCAACGCGCCAGTTCGCGCCACCCATGGCCCCCTACGGTCACCGGATGAGCAGCAGCAGTCCGCAGACCACGGCCCGCACGACCGGCGCACACCGGGCGCACCGGGAAGAGCGTGACCGCACCGCGGCGCGCACGGTGGCGCAGCGACCGCCCTCGCCGTACGAGCCGTACCTGGACGGGCTGTTCACCTACTGCCTGTCCGTCCTCTGCGACCACGACACGGCGACCGCCGCCCTCGGCGACGTCGTCGACCTCGCCGAGCGCCGTGGTCACCGCGCCCCCCGGACCGCCGCCGACCTGAGGGCCTGGCTGTACGCGCTGGCCCGCTGGTCCTGCCTGCGCCGGCTCGCGGAGGACCGGCGGAGACACCAGGCCGGCCACGCCGCGGGCCGCCCCGCCGCC